>JBCCEF010000008.1 GCA_039030395.1 Acidobacteriota bacterium | reverse complement strand
CGTGGGGCTATTTTCCAACATATCCCACCCCTTTTTATATTTTTTTTTTTATTTTCTTTATTTATTTTTTTTTTTTTTTGTCCTCTACCTTCGCCTGGGGTGGGGGGGGCCCGTGTGGCGCGCGCTCCCCCCGGTTTGTGGCCCCGCCCGCGCTGCGTGGGCGGCTAGCGCACCGCCTGCAGAATGACGTCGTAGATGACCTGGGGCACCGCCTCCAGCCCATCTTGCACCCAGATCTGACCCTTGTACTGGAACCAGTTGCCGTGTTCGTCCCGGCTCTTCTGCTGGACGAAATCGAGTTCGATCCAGAGGACCGCCGCTTCGTCGAGGGATCGGGCTTCGCCCTTGTCCAGTTCTCCGTTGTGATTCGCGTCGACCCAGACGCCGAGTTCCTGGAATCGCTCGTCGGAGGCGTCGAGGATGCCATCCCCGTTGCCGCCCATGAAGGGCGCATCGAGGTCCGCCAGCGCCGCGAAGCCATGGGGAGCGGGTCCGCCGGCAACGAGAGGGGTGGAGTCACCGAAGAGTTCTCCGCCGTCGTCGATTCGGCCGTTCTGGTTGCGGTCGAGGAAGAGCCAGCCGTCGCCGGAGCTGGGGTCGGTCCAGGCCACAGACTCCACGATCCCGTCGGCGTTGATGTCGAACAACACGCCATCCTCGAGCGAGGTCAGGTGAAAGCCTCCTCGATCCATGTCGATGACGATCGGTGTGCCGGGGCATTCCGGGTCGCCGTTTTGTTCTTGCTGCGGATTCTGGCCAGAAGGGCCACAGGTGCCGGTGCATTCGCAGGCGGGTGTTCCCGTCCGGCAGCGACACATCCAGCAGTTGGGTGCGACGGAAGTCCAGTTGAAGCAGACCCCGTTGTTGTTGAAGCGACCGGGGCAGTGTCCGTTGCAGACGGTTTGATTGGTGTAGTCGCATTGACTGGGGACAGGCGGTGGTGTGGGATTGTTGGCGCAGGTGACCCGGCAGGATTCAGTGCAGCGCAAGGTGTAGACACACGGGCCGGGGTGAGCGGCGTTGCCACAGCCTCCGAAGATGAGTTGGTAGTCGAAGTCGCCCAGCAGCCTGGCGGGAGACTGAGGTGCGCTGGGGCGACAGGTGGAATTCCCCCAGGAAACGCACTCGCTTCGCATTTCGCTCTTGCAGCGAGCGATATTGAAGCCGAGCATGGTGGTGGTCGTGACGCGGTCTGCGGTCATCTCTTCGATGTAGGTTTGGCCGGCAAGGGCAGGTGTTCCGAGTAGGGCGATGAGCAGTAAGGTGGCGAGTCGAATGAGGTTGCGCTGGAATCGGGGCATCTTCCCTCCATGGTTTTTCTCGTCAGGTGCTTCGATCTAGTGCAAGGAACTGCCCATCAGAGTGCGTCGAGAACGTCGCGGAAGTCCTTCCAGAAAACTTCGAGAACTCTTCGTAATCCCTACCGGGCACCGATGACTCGGCGCGATCGCGATCGCGCCGAGCCCCATGCGTCCGCGCTCTTTCGGGGCTTTCCCCTCTGGTATGCTCGCGCCCTTGCTGTTCATCGCGTAGGTCCTGAAATGAGGGGGTGTTGTGAGCAACGGTTCAAGCCACGGTGCTGAGGGAGCAGAGTCCATTCCGCAGGGCGATATTGAAGTCTCGGTGGTGATGCCTTGCCTCGACGAGGCGGAGGGGGTGGGGGTTTGTGTGGAGAAGGCCCTCGGTGCGATTCGTGCGATGGGGGTGACCGGTGAAGTGGTGGTTTCCGACAACGGTTCGACGGACGGTTCGCCGGAGATCGCCGAGGCGGCCGGTGCGCGGGTGGTGCACGAGGATCGCCAGGGCTACGGTTCGGCCTACTTGAAGGGCTTCGAGTCGGCCCGCGGCCGCTACATGGTGATGGGCGACGCGGACGACACCTACCCGTTCGAGAATCTGGAGCCGTTCATCGAGCCCCTGAAGGAGCGCGGCTACGACCTGGTGATGGGCACGCGGCTGAAGGGTGAGATCCTGCCCGGTGCGATGTCCTGGAGCCACCGCTGGATCGGCAATCCGATCCTCTCCGGCATGTTGAAGCTGCTGTTCCGCACCCGGATATCGGACTCCCATTGCGGCATGCGCTCGTTCACCCGCGAGGCCTACCAGCGCATGGGGTTGCGCACCACCGGCATGGAGTTCGCCTCGGAGATGGTGGTCAACTCGCTGCGCGAACGGCTGAAGATCGAGGAGATCCCCATCACCTACCGGCCGCGCATCGGCGAGTCGAAGCTGGTCGGCATGCGCGACGCCTGGCGCCATGTGCGCTTTATGCTGCTGTTCTCGCCGAGCTATCTGTTCCAGCTTCCGGGCATCCTGCTGATGCTGATCGGCTTGGCGCTGGTGCTGTTGCTGGGTGGCGGGCCGCGGGAGATGTTCGGGGTGACCTGGGACTACCACCCGCTGCTCTTCGGCGTGGCGGCTTCGATCCTCGGCTACAACCTGGTCCTCTTCGACATTCTGGCGAAGGCCTTCTCGATGGGGGCGGGCTTCGCTCGAAAAGGCCAGTGGTTACCGTGGTTCAACAAGCTGTTCACGTTGGAACGCGGACTGATCCTGGGTGGGCTGGTGTTTGGCGCCGGCCTGTGGCTGGAGATCAAGATCGTCCTCGACTGGATCGCTTCCGGCTACGGCGAGTTGATGGCGGTGCGCGGCGTGGTGATCGGCATGGCGGCGATGGTGATCGGTCTCCAGACCTGCTTTGCTTCCTTCATGATCAGCCTGTTGATGATCGAGCGCCGGTAAGGCTCGGCGTCGGCCGGTGAGCGTCGAGCCTCTTGCCGAGGACTCCGGGTCCAGGGGTTGGCGGCGATTCGGGCGCCTGGCGCGCTGGCTGGTGCCCGGTGCCCTGCTCGCGCTCCTGCTGTGGCGCATTCCCCTCGAAGAACTTCTCCTGCATTTGGGCGAAGGGCCGGTCGGGTGGCTGGCCCTGTACGTGGTGGTGCAGGTGGGTGTCACCCTGGTGGCCGATGGGGTGGCGACGCGGGTGGCCCTGCGCCTTCTCGGCATCGAGCGGCCGTTGGGCACGGTGCTGTGGGTACGCGGCGCCTCCTATCTCCTCACGGTGTTGAATTTCTTGCTCGGCCAGGGCGGCATCGGCATCTATTTGCGGCGCACCGGGGTGCCCACCGCCGCGGCCGCCGGCGCGGCGCTGTTTGTGACCGCCGGGTCCCTCGCGACGTTGCTGGCGGTGGGGGTGCTGGCGGTTTTTGGGTGGAATGTGGTGGCCGGTGCCTTCTCCGATGAGATCGCTGGGTTGCTGCCGACGGTGACGGCGTTGGCGGTGCTCGGTGGTTTCGGTGCCGTGGTGCTGGCGCGACCGCCGGCGATCCTGCGGCGCCGGAGCTGGCTGGCCCCCCTGTTCGCGGTGTCCCTGGCGGATCATGGCCGGGCCTTCGCCGCTCGCTTGCCGCACACCCTGCTATTGCTCCTCGGCCATTGGGGCGCCCTGCGGCTGTGGGGGGTGCCGGTGCCTTTCGGGGAAGGCTTGGCCCTCCTGGCGATCGTCCTGCTGATCACTGCCTTGCCCATCGCACCGGCCGGGTTGGGGACCTTCCAGGCGGCGCAGGTTTGGCTGCTGAGCGGCTACGTCGCCGGCGCTGCCGGCGAGGCGAAGATCCTGTCCTTCAGTCTGGTCTATCATGCCCTCGGCCTGGTGACTCAGGCTCTTTTCGGCGCGATTTGCCTCGGTCCCACGCTGCGCGCGATGGCGCCTTCGGCGGCGGAGGGCGACGGCTGATGCGCGTCGGCGTGGTCACCCACTACATGCCGCCCCACCATGGCGGTATCGAGCGCGTCGCCGCCTCGCTCGATGTCGCCTATCGCGAGCGCGGCTGGCAGGTGCGTTGGTTGGCGAGCGACTCGCCGAAGGGCGCCACCGAAGGCGCCAAGGAGGACGCCGACCGACTGCGGGTGCCCACCTGGAACGTGCTGGAAGACCGCCTCGGGGTGCCGGTGCCGCTGTGGGGGCCTACCGGCTGGCGGCGCTTGGCGGAGCTGACCCGCTGGGCCGATGTGCTGCACGTTCACGACTGCCTCTACCCCGGCAGCTACTTTGGGGCGGCGATGGCCCGGCGCCGCGGCGTGCCGGTGTTTCTCACCCAGCACATCGGCTTCGTCAAGTACGGATCCCGCTTGCTCAACGGCATCGAACACGTCGCCTACCGCACCATGGGACGCCGCCTGCTGCGGCGGGTGGACCGCATTGTCCTGGCGACCCCGAGCGCCGAGCTGTGGGTGAACGCCCTTTTGCCGGCGGGAACGCCGCGCCAGAAGATCTACAACGGCATCGACCTCGAACGCTTCCGGCCGCCTTCGGCGGAGGAGCGGCGGCAGGCCCAAGGTCGCCTCGGCCTGCCCGAGGAGGATCGGCGGACGGTGCTGTTCGTCGGCCGGCTGGTGGAGAAGAAGGGGGTGCCGGTGGTGGTGGAGGTCGCCCGGCGGCATCCGGAGATCCGGTTTCTGATGGTCGGCGACGGCCCGCTGGCGGAGCAGGTGTCGGCGGCCGAGGGGCGGATCGAGCATCGCCGTTCGGTGGTGCCGGAGGAGATGCCCTGGATCTACCGTGCGGCGGACGCCTTTTTCCTGCCCTCCCACGGTGAGGGCCTGCCGCTGGTGGTGCAGGAGGCGATGGCCTGCGGCCTGCCGGCGTTGGTCTCCGAGGAAGAGCCCTTCGCCCGCGAGGTGACGGCCGGGGCGGCCGGCGGGTGCCTGGCCGCCGCCCGGACGCCGGAGGCGATGGCCGAGGCGCTGCCGGCGCTGTTCGAAAATGGCCGCGGTGATGCGGCCCGGACCTATGCCGATGCCCGCTGGGGCTTCCCGGCGATGGCGCGGCAGTATGCGGAAGTGGTGGAGGAGCTGGTGAGGAGCACTGAGGATGGCTAGAACCTGGACTGCTGATGACATCGTCGAACTGGATCTCGCCACCTGGGAGAAGCTGCCGCTTCTGGGCTCGCTGCTGGCGGGGGCCGAGGGACCGGCTCTCGATCTCGGTGCCGGCCTCGGCTACTACTCGCGCAAACTCCTCGCCTCCCGGCTGACGCCGACCGTCTCCTGCGACATTGTGCTGTCGTCGCTCTTGGCCGGCGGTCTAACGCCCTGCTGCGGCAGCGCCGACGGACTGCCCTTTCGCGACGGCAGCTTCGGCACGGTGTTGCTGGCCGATGTGCTGGAGCACTGCCCGGACGACGAGGCGGTGCTGGCGGAGGTGTCGCGGGTGTTGAAGCCCGGTGGCCGCCTGGTACTGACGGTACCCTCCCTCGAATGGGGCTTCCCGGACTTCCTCGACCTGATCGGGGTGGAGTCGGTGCATGAGCAGGAGGGGCCGGAGCGCCACTTCACCGCCGGCTACCGGGTGGATGGCCTGACCGCCCGGCTGGAGCGGGCCGGCCTCGAGGTGGGGGAGGTGCGGCAGCTCATGCGCCTGGGGTCCAAGCTGATGCTCGACTCGATCGCCCTGGTCCACCTGTGGCTGGAGCGCGGCATCCGCAAGCGCGATTCCTGGACCTGGGGTGACCTGGTGGCCTCGCCACCGCCGGGCCTCCGGTTCTACGAGAAGGTCTTCCCGCTGGTGCGCGGGGTGCACTGGCTGCTCAGCCGGGTGGGCCCGAAGAAGGGCTTCGAGCTGGCGGCGGTGGCCGTCAAGCGCTGACGTCCTCGCACGCCGCTTCCGCCCTGCTCCAGCGGCCGACGAACTGGAACTCGTTCACGAACCACCGCAGCAGCGGGCGCTCCTCGATGAGGATCTTCGCCCGCCTCTCCTGTTCCTCGAATCCCTCTTCCTCGATCACCGGCAGCCAGTTCCAGCGGCGCTGGTAGTGGTAGAGCGACGGCACGCCGAACTTTCGGTTACCGGCCTCGTCCAGGAGCGCCAGGGTCCACTTGCCGAGGGCGGTGTCGTGGTTGTGGTCCTTCAGCAGAAAGTGGCGCCGGCTGCAGCGCAGTAGGTCGCGCAGGCTCGCCGCCGGATCCGGCGTGTGGTGGAGCACATCGACGGCGTACACCAGATCGAAAGAGCGGTCGTCGAAGGGCAGGCGCTCGCCGTCGTAGAGCTGCGGTTCGATGAAGTGGTGCTCCCGCCGCTGGACGTCCACCGCCACGATCTCTTCGATCAACCCTTCCGCCAGCAGGGAGTGGGCGAACCAGCCGTCGCCGCTGCCGTAGTCGAGGGCTCGCCCCACCGGTGCGATGGGGGCGAGGAGCGCCCGCAGGTGTTCGAGAACCCGCCGCCGGTAGGCGTTCACGGGGCGGCCGCCTGGCCGGCCCGGCGGAGGCCCCGAGCGGCCAATGCACCGCCGCCGGCCGCCGTCAGCAGCAGGGCGATGAGCGGCAGGGCGAAGGGCACCGGCCGCTCCTTCGGCGGCAGCGTCGGCAACCAGAAGGTCCACGGCCGCAGGCGGTAGAACACCTGGTAGCCGCGCATCCACTCCACCGGATCTTCGTCCGGCAGGACGCCGGTGATGTAGTAGGTCTCGGTTTCCGGGTAGGGGGTGGGAGCGAACTGGACAGCCTCCGCCGGCGGTCCCTCGGTGACGATCTGCCAGACCTCGCCGGGCCTCGTCAGCCACGCCGAGACATGAAAGTAGTGGCCGGGCCGGGGCCAGTTGAGCTGGCGGTTCTCGAAGAAGAAGCGTTCGTGGACGACTCCCAACCCCAGAAGCTGTACGCCCAAGCCGGCGGCGATCAGGCCGTAGGCCGCGCCCTTTTTCCAGCCGGCGAGGTCGAGAAAGGCGAGGCCTAAGCTGACGAGCGGCAGCACCACCATCAAGTAGCGCGGCCCCCAGCACCAGTCGCCGTGCCAAAAGGAGAGGAACGCCGTGAACACGAGCTGCATCAGGAAGGTGCCGGCGGCCGCCCAGGCGAGCCACTTCCAGCGGCGCCGCAGGGCGAACCACCCGGCCACCGCCAGCAGCACCACGGGGCTGTAGAGCAGGATGCTCTTGCCAGGCGAAAACAGCAGCCCCAACAGGCCGTCGATGGGCGAGCCGAAGAACGGCGGCTGGTCTCCCAGTTCGTTCAGCCGGTCGAGGAAGAACGGCGTGCCGAAGCGGATGATGTTGTAGTAGAAGGAAAGGCCGATGCCGAGGGGCGCCCCCAGCAGGAAGACCGCCGGGATCGCCCAGCGGGGCGTTCGTCGCTCCGCCGTCGCCGCCGGCGGGGACAGGCCGGCGAGGGCGAGGGTGGGCACCAGCAGCACGAAGTTCGGCTGGTGGTTGATCAACACCGCCAGCGCCAGGCAGCCGCCGACGGCCAGCAGCACGGATCGCTGGCGGGCGGCGCGGAACACCAGCCAGGCCGCCAACAGCACCCAGAATCCCTGCTGCACCTGGTCGAGCACGGTGGTGGAGGCGGGCCAGGCGAGGGTGGCGAAGGCGTGGACGGCGCTCCAGCCGGCGGCCCTGCGGAGCGGTACTCCGAGATCCGTCCAGAACAACACCAGCAGGGCGGCGAGGCCGGCGCCGAAGAAGGCGGTGGTCAGGGAGAAGAGGAAGCGGCGCTTCTCCGCCTGCGGATCGTCGAACTGGCCCCCCAGCCACACCAGCGGATAGGCGGCCAGGGAGGGGGAGGCATTGTAGAAAGAGTAGCGCTTGCCCTCGAGCCCCGGTACGCCACCGCCGGCGAGCCAGGGGTCGCGCAGCACCGGTTCGCCGAAGCTCACCAGGTTCTGGGTGACCTCGTAGCGGGTCTGGCCATCGATGGAGTCGATGCGGCCCGGCGCCGACAGGATGTAGACCGCCAGGGTGAAGACGAAGAAGCCGAGGACGGTCTGGGCGCGGGCGGACATGGCGGAAAACCCGCAGACCCTACCACGCGCATCTGGTTCGCTAGGTCGCCTCGCCGAAAATCTCCCACAGCGCTTCGGCGCGGAAGCGGAAGATCTCGCGCACGTCCCGGCCCACCATCAGCGGATGGGCGATCCATCCGCACAGCATGCGGTAGTTCACTTTGTCGATGACCCGCGTGCCGTCACCCTGCGGTGCGAAGGTGTGTTCGTGGTGCCAAAGCTGATAGGGACCACGGATCTGCTCGTCGATGAAGCGGTGCGGTGGCTCCCAGGCGAGGATGCGGGTGCGCCAGCCTACCGGGATGCCGCGCAGGCGCAGCCGGTAGTCGATCAGCGTGCCTGCGGCCATCTCGATCGGCTTCGGCGTGATCACCCGAAAGCGCAGCAGCGGCGGGGTGAGGCGCTCTAGGTTGTGGGCGTCGGCATAGAACGGAAACAGTTCCTCCGGGGCTCGCGGCAGCCACTGCTCGGTTTCCAGAGTGTAGGTGCCGCCGCGGCGGGAGATGTCGATCTGCGGGGGGTCGAAGGGCATACCGCGCGACTCCTTGGAAAGGCGGGCTAGGGGTAGTAGCCCTTCAACGTCTTGGCTTCGGCGCCGGGCACGTCGACGTCGAGCCTGACGCTGCGGAAGTCGTCGCTCTCGCTCGAATTGCTCGACTGGTAGGCGATCAGGTACTTCGAGCGCAGCTCCGCTTCGATGCCGGCGTAGATGCCTTCGAGCTGGGCGACGCTGTCGATCAGAAAGGACCGCCCGCCGGTGGCTTCGGCGATCTTCGATAGCTTTTTGTGGGCCGCATCGTCGCGCAGGGCAATGGTGTAGAGGCTCACCCCGGCGCGGCGGGCGAACTCCAGGGTGTCCTCGAAGGAGAAGCGGCTTGCCTCGTCCTTGCCGTCGGACAGCACAATCAAGGCGCGCTGGCCGCGGATGCCGTTGAAGTAATACAGGCTGAAGATCACGCTGTCGTAGAGGGCGGTGCCGCGCTCGGCCTTCAACCCCGCCAGGCCGCCTGCCAGCTCGTCCACCTCGTTGGTGAACTTCACCCGCAGCTCCGGCCGGTCGTTGAAGGTGATGAAGGCCGCCCGGTCTTTCGGTTCGAGGGTTTGTTGGAAAAAGCCGAGGGCGGCATCCTGGGCGTCCCCCAGGCTCTCCTCCATGGACTGCGAGATGTCGAGCAGAATGGCCGCGTGGATCGGCAGGTTGCGCACCCGCTCGAAGCGGGCGATCTGCTGCGCCACGCCGTCTTCGCTCACCCGGAACTGCTCCTTCGTGAGGCCCTCGATCGGGCGGTCGTTGCGGTCGACGACGGTGGTGTACAGCTCGACGAACTGAACATCGACTTCCTCCAGGTATTCCGGCGCGTTGACAAACACCAGATCCTCCGTCAAATTGCCGTCGGGGAGGAAGGCGACGGCGCGCACGTAGGCCAGCTCGGCTTCGCTCGGCAGCACCACCGGCAGTTCCCAGGGCTCCTGGTAGAGGGTCGCCAGGCGCGTCTCGTTGAGGTAGAACTCCACCCGTTCCGGTTCACTGCCCTCCGGCGTGTCGATCTGCGCCACCGCCCGCAGGCTTTGGGCGTAGGTCTTGCCCTTGCGCGGCTCGACCAGCTCCACGGCGAAGCGGTTGTCGTTGGCGTTGATCAGGATCTCATCGCGCGCCAGCTCTGCGCCGTCGGGGCCGTAGCCGATGGCCGCCAGGGTGCGGGCGCGGGGCAGTTCGCCGAGGTCGAGATCCACACTGAAGGGCGGCCGCCGCTTTTGCAGCACCACCTTGTCGTCGAGGCTGAAGTGGACCGAGGAAAAGTCCTCGCCGGTGGCCAGGGTGTCGAAGCGCACGTAGCCGGTGATCAGATTTCCCTGCGGCGGCACTAGCTTGAGGGTGGTTTCCCCGGCGGCGATGGCGGCGTTCGCTTCGGCCAGCAGGCGGGCCGTCTCCGGATCGCTCGGCGGCGGCGGCGGCAGGGCTTTGTCGATGCGGGGCACGGAGATCTCCTGCTCCGTGCGGAAGAACTTCTTGCCGTTGACGTCCTCCAACTTGAGGATCATTTGGTACTCGCCGGGGCGCAGGAAGCGCTCCAGCACCATCGAAATGGACTCACCGGGTACCTGGCCCTCGGGAAAGTCGAACTTGTAGCGGAAGTTGTCGAACAACTCGTCGTCGCGTAGCACCTCGCCGGTCACCACGAAGTTGTAGGACCGGTAGTCCGCCAGCTCCGCTTGGACGGCCGCCTCCCGCGGCACCGTCAACTGGGTCTGCACGGCGGTGCGGCTCTGGCGCCGGCCGGGGTAGTCGAAATTGAGGCTGACGGGGATGGCCTCTGCGTCCGCCGGCAATTCCGTCGAGTAGGTGTTGAAGGTGGCGATCCACTCGCCGGACGGGCCGGTGGAATCCACCATCACCTGCCGGGTGAGCTGTTCGAAGCCGATGGGGTCGTTCAGGGCGAAGGCGATGGCCGCCACCAGGACCTCGCCGTCGCGGCACTTCTGCTCGATGTCGCGCAGGCCCTGGAGGTCGCCGCCGGAGACGGAGATGCGGTCGATCAGTTCGTCGAGGCCATCGAAGCGGCCGCGCCACAAGCGGTACTTGGACAGGCCGCCGACCCGGTAGAAGATCAAGAACACCCGCCGCCGGGCCTGATCGCTGGTGTCGTAGAACCACACCTCTAGGGGATAGATTCCAGAGCAGCGAAACTGGATCAGGCTGTCCGGAAAGCCATTCAGCAACAACACCCGGGCGCGGTCCGTATCCAGGCTCTCGAAGCGGCCTCTGGCCTCCTGGACGCGCCGCTTCCAGCTCTCGTAGTACTCGTTCCGGGAGGTCTTGGGGTAGCGGTCGCGGATGCGCCAGAAGCGCTTGATGAAAGCGTCCCGCTGGTAGTCCTCGCCGATCTCGAAGAAGGCCTTCAGCTCGTCTTCGGTGATGATCAGCTCGACTTCCTTGAGCCAGGCCTGGTACTCCGCAGGCAGTTGGGCGATCACCTCGGCGGTGCTCTTGCGGTAGAGGCCCTCGGAGTTCTTGTAGCCCTTGGCGGCGGCCAGTTCGGACGCGACGAAGAGAAGGCAGCACAGGATGAGGAGGCAATGGGTGAGTTTTCTCATAGATGATTTCTCCTAGTGCGCTTGAGGAAGCCGCCGCTTTGTTCCCCGAATCATACGCTCGCGGGCCTCTGCGAATAGAATACGTCTCCCATGAGCGACGAGTTCGTCTACTTCGACCACAATGCCACCACTTCGCTGGATCCCCAGGTTTTGGAGGCAATGCTGCCCTGGCTGGCCGGTCAGCACGGCAATACCCTATCCGTCCATCGCGCCGGCCGGGCGGCGCGGGAAGCGGTGGAAGCCGCCCGCGACCAGGTCGCCAGCCTGCTGGGCGCCGATTCCCTGGAGGTGGTGTTCACCGCCTCCGGCACCGAGGCGAACAACGCCGTGATGTTCAGCGTCGGTCTCGAGCACGAGCACCGCGGCCGGCTGGTGATCGCCACCCTCGAACATCCTTCCATCCGCGCCGCCGCCGAGCGGTTGGAGGCGCAGGGCATGGAAGTGGTGCGGGTGCCGCCGGGGCGCGACGGCGTGGTACCGGCGGAGGCGGTGGTCGCCGCCCTCGATGACTCCACCCGCTTGGTCTGCATGATGCTTGCCCACAACGAACTGGGCACCCTGCAGCCGGTGGCCGAGGTCGCCGCCGTGTGCCGGGATCGCGGCATTCCGGTGCTGTGCGATGCGGTGCAGGCGGTGGGCAAGGTGCCGGTGCGGGTGAAGGATCTCGGGGTTGACTTCCTCACCCTGGGCGGCCACAAGTTCCACGGTCCGTTGGGCGTCGCCGCCCTGTGGATCCGTTCCGGGACGGAACTGGCCCCCCTGTTGGTCGGTGGTGGCCAGGAGCGCCGCCGCCGGGCGAGCACCCTGAACGTGCCGGCCATCGTCGGCCTGGGGGTGGCCTCTGCGCGCGCCGGTGCCGGGCTGCCGGAGCGCTACCGTCACCTGGCGGCGCTGCGCGATCAGTTCGAAGCCGGGCTGGGGGAGATTGGCGACACGGTGGTCCACGGCGCCACCGCGGCGCGCCTGCCGAACACTTCCCTCGTCTCCTTCGTGGGCGCCGAGGCCCAGGCCTTGATGATCCGTCTCGACCTGGCCGGCTTCGGCGTGTCCACCGGTTCCGCCTGTTCCTCCGGCGCCGTCGAGCCGAACAAGACCCTCCTCGCCATGGGGGCGTCCCAGGCGGAGGCGGTGTCGGCCCTGCGGGTGAGCTTCGGCGTGCCCAACACGCCGGAGGAAGTGGCCGCCTTCCTCGCCGCCCTCGAATCCGTGGTGCCGGACCTGCGCTCCGCGGTGCCCGCCGGGAGGGCCTCGGGGTGAGCGATTCGCTGACCGCCGTGGCGATGAGCGGTGGCCTAGACTCCTCCGTCGCCGCCCTGCTTCTGGCTCGCCGGGGGCAGCCGGTAGTGGGCCTCTCCATGCTGCTGTGGGACCGCAGCGAGGAGTCCGCCAACGGTCGCTGCTGCGGCGCCCTCGACCTGGGCGACGCGCGGCGGGTGGCCGAGCAGGTGGGCATTCCCCACTACACCCTGCGGATGGACGACGAGTTCCGCGAAACGGTGGTCGATCCCTTCGTCGACGACTACCTGGCCGGCCGCACCCCCAGCCCGTGCGTGCGCTGCAACACCTGGGTGAAGTTCGATCGCCTGTTGGAGCGCGCCCGCACCTTCGGCGCCGAGCGGGTGGCGACGGGGCACTACGCGCGGCTTCTGGACGGCCCGGAGGGGCGCGAACTGCACACCGCCCTCGATCCGGCCAAGGACCAGAGCTACTTCCTCTTCGAGCTCGACCAGCGGCAGCTCGCCGCCTCGGAATTCCCCTTGGGCGAGATGGACAAGGACGCCGTGCGGGAACTGGCCCGCGAGGCCCGTCTGGTGGTGGCCGAGAAGGGCGAGAGCATGGAGATTTGTTTCGTCGCCGGCAGCGTGCGGGAGTTCGTCGAGCGGGAAATGGAAGAGCGGAAAGAGCGCGTCGCGGTGGGCGGCGGCCTGCCGATCGTCAACGCCGCCGGCCGGGTCGAAACCGGTCAACCGGCCACCCTGGTGGACCGCGCCGGCACGGCGCTCGGTCAGGGCGAACCCTACTATCGCTACACCGTCGGCCAGCGCCGCGGTTTGGGGATCGCCTCGGACCGTCGCCTGTATGTGCTCGAAATCGATGCCGCCGGCAACCGCGTGGTGGTCGGCGACGACGAGGAATTGCAGGCTCCCGGCCTCGAGGGCGAGCGCCTGCACTGGATCTCCCCGCCGGACCTCTCCTCCGGCTCGGCCGGGGCCACCATCCGCATCCGCTCCCGCCACTCAGGGGTCGACGGGCGAATCACCCCGCTCGCCGGCGACCGCGTGCGGGTGGAATTCGCCGAGCCCCAGCGCGGCGTGGCGCCGGGCCAGGCGGCGGTGTTCTACCGCGGCACCCAGGTGCTGGGCGGCTGCTGGATCGATCGCGCGCTCGGCTGATTGCCCTTCTCACCCCTTCGGCGGCCCGCCGAGCACCACCACGATCTCTCCTTTGACGGCGGGCTTTTCTTCGAGCTGTGCGATGACCTCGGTGATCGATCCCCGCAGCACTTCCTCGTGGATCTTGGTCAACTCTCGGGCCACCGCCAAGGGCCGGTCGCCGCAGGCTTCCCGGGCGTCGGCGAGGGAGGCGAGGAGTCGGCGGGGGGATTCGAACAGGATGACCGTGTGGCCGAGGGAGCCCACTTCGCGGTAGAAGGTCTGGCGCTTGCCGCTCTTCCGGGGCGGAAAGCCGGCGAAGGTGAAGGGCAGCGGCGGCAGGGCCGAGGCGACCAGCGCGGTGAGTACCGCCGAGGGTCCCGGCAGGGGCTCGATGCGGATGCCTTCCGCCGCCGCCTCGCGCACTAGCACGAACCCCGGATCGGACAGCAGCGGCGTGCCGGCATCGCTCGCCAGGGCGATGGTGGCACCGCCTTTCAGCTCGTCGAGCAGCCGGGGTAGACGCTGCCGTTCGTTGTGCTCGTGCAGCGAGAGCAACGGGCGCTTGAGGCCGAGGTTGGCGAGCAGGCTGCCGGTGCGGCGGGTGTCCTCGCAGGCCACCAAATCCGCCGCCTCGAAGGCGGCGCGGGCGCGCGGCGAGAGGTCGTCGAGGTGGCCGATGGGGGTAGGCACGACGAGGAGCCGTCCGGCGGTGGATCTCTCCCTCGGTGTGTCGGTCATGGGGGCTGATCGTAGCAGGCGCCACGGCGACTCCTGCTAGCATGCGATCCATGCGCAATGCACTGCCACGCCGCGTGTTCCCGTTCCTTTTCGGCGCCTTGCTGACGGGGCTTTTCCCCCTGCTCTCCGGCTCGCTTCTGGTCGCTCAAGAACCTCCCGAGCTGGTCGACCGGGTGGTGGCGGTGGTTTCCGATGAGCCTATCCTCATCTCCGAGATCGAAGAGCTGATCAGTCTCGGCTTGGCGGAGCGGCAGCCCGGCGAAAGCGAAGATTCCTTTCGCCGGCGGGTGCTCGAGAATCTGATCGATCAGCGGGTGCGGCTGCAGGCGGTGGAGCGCTTCGGTTTCGAGCAGGCGCCGGTGTCCCTGATCGAGGATCGGGTGCAGGAGATCCAGAACCGTTTCGGCAACGAGGAGGAGTTCCTCCAGCGGATGCGGCGGGTGAACTTCACCGAGGCCGAGCTGCGTCAGCTCGTCGCCCGCCAGCTTTCGGTGTTGACCTATGTGGAGGAGCGGCTGGGCGCCCGGGTGTTCGTGGATCTCGACGAGATCCGCGCCTACTACGACAACGAGTTCGCGCCGGCCTTGGCCGCCCAGGGCGAAGAGGTGCCGCCCCTGGACGAAGTGCGCGAGCGCCTGCGCGCGCTGATCCGGGAGATCCGTCTCAACGAGGAGATCGAGCGCTGGACCAGCGACCTGCGCAACGAGGCGGACATCTCCGTCTTCTTCGATGAGCCGAGAGTCTTGCCGCGGGTGGTCGGCCGGGTGGAAGAGGCCGCCGAGCCGTAGCTGGCGTTCCTCGATCGCTGAGCGTTCCGCTGTAGTGGAGCTTGTCTTCTCCAAAACATCTAATTATTCGAACATATGGATGTTATGGTGAATCCACCTTGAACTCGGTGAACCGAGGGCGCCGCTCGGGCGCCGGCTGGACTCGCCGAACTCGATGTGGAGGTGGATCGATGTCCGCAACCTTCGTAGATCGCAAACGCTGGATCGCCGGTGTCCTGCTCGTCGCCATGGCGCTGGTCGGCACCTTGGTCAGCCTGTCCTGGGCCGAGGATGCGAACGCCCTGCCTTGCCGCGAGTCTGATCGGACGTACTACAGCAGCGCCGCCAAGACCACCATTGTCGGCGAGGTGATCGTTACCTGTTGGGGTGTTTTCCGCTGGGGAACGACGTCTCCGTACTCGGACTACTACCCCGGCGAAACCTGCCCGGGCTGCGGTGGCGGCTGGTAGGCGTTTTCTCGGGGTGGCTGCCGGTCAGCGCCCGCTCCGTTCGGCGAGGTCCGCCCGGTAGATGTCGCGGTACTGGGACCAACTGGTGAGCACCTTGCGCAGATAGCCGCGGGTCTCCGTGAAGGTGACCTTGGAGTAATACTCGGCGGCCTCGCCGCTGTAGCAGTAGCTGCGCCACAGGCGGGCCTGCGGCTCACCGGCGTTGTAGGAGGCGACGGCGACGTGGGGCATGCCCCGCGCCCGGTCGAGGAGCCCGCGCAGGTAGGCGGCGCCCAACGGCACGGAAACCTCCGGCCGGTAGAGGTCGTCGGCGGTCACCTCGCCGAGGCCGATCTCGGCGCCGATGCGGCGCGCCGTCGGCGCGACGAACTGGGTGAGGCCGCGGGCCGAAGCCGACGACAGGGCGCGCGGGTCGAAGCGGCTCTCTTCCCGGATCACCGCCGCCAGCAGGTAGGGGTCCACACCGAACCTCCTTCCCTGGGCGGCGAGCAGATCGCTGTGCGGGAAGGGGTAGAGGAGCCGCCGGAGGCGCTCCGGCAGGAAGGGGTCCGGCACCCGGTCGGCGGTGCGTCGCACCAGCAGATCGGCGCGGGCGATGGCGCGATCCGTGCGGCCGGCGCGGTTTTGCAGCAGGCCGCCGGTGAAGGTCAAGTCCGGTGACGAGGTTGGGAAGTTGCGCTGGATCGAAGGCAGTCCTTCCCACCAGATTCCCAGCGCCAGAAGCTTGTCTTCGGCGGTGCGGGTGACGGCGGTCCACAGGGGCCAGTTGCGCACCGGGCGCTCGGCAGCAGCCACGATCGGTCCGGCGAGGCGGTCGCGGGCGAAGCGCTCGGTCAGACGGCCGGCGGCGCGAGCCTTCTGCGGGTGGTCGTCCTCTAGCAGCAGCCAGGCGGGGTAGAGTTCCCCGGCGGCGGCTTGCCGCAGCCCCTCGGCTCGCGCCGGTCCCTCCAGGTGCGTCAGGCGGAGTCGGCGGCGGGCGTCCTGGCCGAGCGGGTGATGCAGGTTCATCCGCTGCACCGCCAAGTAGCGCCGGACCGCCTCGTCTGGGGATTCCTGGAGTTCCGCCAGGCGGCCGCGCCAATAGTTGGTCTCCAGCGCGTTGCGGGCGGCGTCCTTGTCCGCCAGGTCGAGCCAGCGGCCGGCGCGGTCGGCGCGGCCGCGGACCAGGTCCGAGACCGCCGCGAACAGGGCCGCCCGGGCGCCGACCCGGGTCCACTGGCGGCGCGAGTTGAGTAGGTCGAGGAGTTCCAACGCGGCGTCTTCGTCGCCGCCGCGCCATTCGAGGCGCATTGCCCCGATCAGGCCCGAGGACGACCACCGGCCGGTGGGGTCGGCCAGGTAGGCGCGGCGGAAGGTCTGCGCCGCCAGCGCCCACTCGCCGTTCAACTCCAAGGATCGCCCTTGCTGGTAGAGGGCTTGCGCTTTGCGGGTGGGCAGGGAGACCCGGTCGGCGAGGGTACCGAAGCCGGCCGCTGCGGCCGCAAAGCGCTCCTGCCAGAAGTAGCTCCGCACCAGCTCGTAGGCGACGTCGAACTCCTCTCCGTCCAGCTCGCCCCGGTAGGAGCGCACCTGCGGTTCGAGCAGCTCGATGGCCCGGTCGAATTGCCGGTGGTGGTGGAATGTACGGCCGAGGGCGCGGGCCGCCGCCGGCTCCGGCGAACCCACCAGGATCCGGTACCAGCGCTCCGCCGCTTGGCGGGCCGGATCGTCCTGTCGGTCGGCGGCCAGAATCGCCGCGTAGATCTCGCGGGCTTCGTCCAGCGTGCCCCGGCGCTCGGCACAGACGCCGTTGGTGACGGCGAGTTGACGCTGGCTATCCTCGGGCAGCCGGTGGCGCGAGATCCCACGCAGCAGGCGGCAGTCACCGCCGGCCAGAACGGTGCGGTGGAGCACCTCCGTAGCGGGACCGGCGAGGGGTTCCGGACCGGAGGCGACCACCGTTGCCACCAGACCGGCGGCGACTTCCGGATGCTGAGCCTTCTCTTGTTCCAGGGCCAGCCGATAGCGGCTGTACATCTCGAGGGCCGGCGTGCGCGCCATCGACTGCACGAAGGCCCGCGCCGCGTCCGGTCCTTGGCAGAGCTGGGTGAGGAGATGGCCGCGCAGGAAGTCGAGGCCGAAGCTGTGCGCCCGTTCTGTGTCTTCTCGCAGCAGCGTTTCGGTGACTTCCAGGGCTTCCGCCCAGCGGCCTTCGAGCTGGAGTTCGACCAGCACCGGGCGCGGATCCGCCTGCCCCTGGGCGGAACCCGGGACTACGACGGCCGTGATCGCTAGGCTGAGCGCGAAGAGCGCGCGGGAAGAGTTCAGTCGGTTCACCGGTGGTCGCCAGGGGCCTTGGTTAGCAGAACGGGGTCTACAGAGTGGGTTAGCGGAGGCGCCCCACGGTCCGCTGGATCACCAGTCCCCCCAGTTCACTGGCCCATCGGCACGTTGAAGCGCTCGACTCGCGCTCCCAAATCCTGCAACTTCGATTCCATCCGGGCGTAGCCTCGGTCCAAGTGGTAGATGCGGTGGACGATGGTCTCGCCCTCCGCCGCTACCCCGGCGAGCACCAGGCTGGCGGAGGCGCGAAGGTCCGTCGCCATCACGTGGGCGCCGGTGAGCGGCGTGGGGCCGTGGATCTCGGCGCAGTTGCCGTCCACCCGGATGTCGGCGCCCATGCGGGCCAGCTCTTGAACGTGCTGGAAGCGGTTCTCGAACACCAACTCGCACACCTTGGAGACGCCCTCGGTGCGGGTGAGCATCGCCATGTACTGGGCCTGGAGGTCCGTCGGGAAGCCCGGATGCGGCTCGGTGTCGATGGAGGTCGGCCGAAGGCCGCCGTTGCCGCGCACCCGGATCAAGGCCTCAGCGGCGTCGACGGTCGCTCCGGCCTCGGCCAGTTTTTCGAGCAGGGGCGCCAGATCGGCGGCTCGGGAGTCGGTGACGGTGACGTCGCCGCTGGTCAGCGCGGCGCCGATCAGGTAGGTGCCGGCCTCGATGCGGTCCGGAATGATGGTGTGCTGCGCGCCGCCCAGGGATTCCACCCCTTCGATGGTGATGGTGCTTTCGCCGGCTCCCTCGATGCGGCCGCCCATGGCCGTCAGCAGATTCGCCAGGTCGACGATCTCCGGCTCCCGGGCGCAGTTTTCGAGCACCGTGGTGCCGCGGGCCAGAACCGCCGCCATCAGCAGGTTCTCGGTGCCGCCGACGGTGGGGGTGGAAAAGCGGAAGCGGCCGCCGGTCAGCCGCTCGGCGCGCACCGAAACGTCGCCGTGGTCCAGCTCGATCTCGGCGCCCAGGGCTTCGAGGCCTTTCAAGTGCTGGTCGATGGGCCGCA
Organism: Acidobacteriota bacterium; assembly: GCA_039030395.1. NCBI lineage: Bacteria > Pseudomonadati > Acidobacteriota > Acidobacteriota bacterium. Next base: position 170,375 of record JBCCEF010000008.1, on the reverse strand, counting down.
CGCCGATGGCACAGCCGCCGGGCAGCGACACCCGCGCCCGGCCGTGGCGGGCGAGCAGCGGACCGAGCACCAGAACGCTGGCGCGCATCGTCTTTACCACCTCATAGGGGGCATCGTGGGCACTCGAGTACGGGCCCGTCCAGCGCAGCCGGCGCCTTCCCTCGGCGGGGGATTCGACGGCCACCCCCAGGTGCTCCAGGAGGCGGCCCATGGTGCGGATGTCGCGCACCTCGGGCACGTTGGCGAGTTCGATCGCCTCGTCTGACAGCAGGCTGGCGGCGAGCACCGGCAGGGCGGCGTTCTTGGCGCCCGAAGCGCGGACCGTTCCGGCCAGGCGGCTGGGACCTTGGATGCGAAATCTTTCCATCGATTGCTCCTACTCGCTCTTTGAACTGTCGCCCTCTGCGTCCGAGCCCGAAGGTCTGGGCGCCCCCGGCGAGGCGGCGGCAACGCCGCCGTGGATGGGGTGAGGCCGAAAAGTCCGTTCTTTTCGACCGAGGAGGCGCCCAGCCCCCTCCTAAGAGTCAGCTAGCAGGCGTGCTGACTTCATCGGGGAAGTCCTTTTCAGCACCCTGCTAACGCGGTCGGCGAAGCTGGACGACTCGCGCAATGCCAGCGTAGTCAGAGATTGTGGCGCCGATGTCCCAATCTCGCGATGCAGCGTGGCGCTCCACTCCCGGCGCCTGCCCCCGGCCAATCTCCAGCAGCATCCAGGTCCCCGGCGCCATCGCCGTCGCCTCTTGTATCAGATCTTCGATCAGGGCGAGCCCCCGCCGCTCCGCGAAGAGCGCGCTCGCCGGCTCGAAGTCGAGAATCTCCGGCGACAGTTCGCCGGTGTCGGCCGGGTCGACATAGGGCGGATTGGATACCACCAGATCGAAGGAAGACAGATCCAGAGCGGCGGCGAGGTCCACCTTTACCGGCGCCACCCGGTTGTCCACCCGGTGGCGCCGAACGTTGGCCTGGACCACCCGCAGGGCGTCGAGGGAACGATCCGCCGCGACCGCCTGGCACCCCGGCAGTTCCAGGGCGAGGGTGACGGCGATACAGCCGGAACCCGTGCCGATGTCCAGGATGCGCGGCGCCGCCGGCAGAGCGAGGGCGAGGGCCGCTTCGACCAGATGCTCCGTCTCCGGTCGGGGAATGAGTACCCGGCGATCGACGGTGAAAGGACGGCCGTAGAACTCCCGCTCGCCGGTCAGGTAGGCGAAGGGCTCGCCGCTGAGGCGGCGCCCGAGAAGTGCCTCGAAGCGCGCCGCCTCCGCCGGCGAAAGGATGTGCTCCGGGTAGGCGAGCACCCGGCTTTCGCTCCAGCCGAGGACATGGCCGGCGAGCAACAGGGCCTCCCGCGGTGGAATCTCGAAGCTCGCCGAGAGTTTACGAAACCGCCGCCGGGCGTCGGCGACCAGGGCGCCCAAGGTTCGTTCCATCGGGCGAGAGTATCGGACCGCGTTAGGGGATCCCAACGCTTTTCGCGCTGAACTCCAGGGGAGAGTCGGTGTCTCGCAACCGCTGGCGCCGGACACCTCGAAGAGAGAGAATAGACGTTCAGCAAACAGTGAATGCGCGGGGGCGGCGAAGTCCGTCGCGGAAAGCGAGCAAAGAGACGTTGATCGAACGGGTGATGGGGCGGCTCCCGGAGTTGGGGCTTCGCCGCCCGAAGGCGACGCTGGCCTTCGGCGTGCTGGTGGTTTTGCTGGCCGCGCCGGGCTTGCTGCGCTTGGAGCTGCGCACCGACGGTCATGCGCTGGTGCCGCCGAACGACCCGGCGGTCCAAAAGGACGCCGAGATTCGGCAGCGCTTCGACCTGCGCGACGCGGTGGCGGTGGTGGTGGAGACGGACCACCCGGACGGGCTGTTCAACACCGAAACCCTCGCCCGGGTGCGCGAACTGAGCGATCGGCTGGTGGCCCTCGAAGGCCTCGGCGAGGTCTACGTTTCGAGCCTGGCGACGGAGAAGCGCGACCGGGTGTATACCGGCACCTTACGCTTTCGGCCCTTCCTGGAGCCGGTGCCGAGCACGCCTGAGGAGATGGACCTGCTGCGCGGCGACCTGGCCGCCACCCAGATTCTCGACGGCACCCTGGTGGCGCTGGACGGCGAGGCGACCACTCTCCTGGTCGGCGTGCCGGCGGCCCACGGCGAGGGTCCCGAGGCGGAGGAGCGGCGCCGGCTGATGGCCGCCGTCGAGGCCGAGGTGGCGACCTTCGACGCCGGTCCGGATCGCGTGCTGGTGGTCGGCGCGCCGGTGGCCGAGGCGCTCCTCGGCCTGCACATCCTGGAAGATCTTTCCCTCCTCTTGCCGCTGGCCATCGCGGTGATCGCGCTGGTGGTGTGGATCGGTTGCCGCCGCCTGTGGGGGGTCGTCCTGGCCCTGGCGGAGGTGGGCGCCGCGCTGATCTTCACCTTCGGCCTGATGGGCTGGCTGGGGGTGCCGGTGTACCTGACCACGGCGGTGCTGCCGGTGATCTTGACCACCCTCGGCCTGGCGGACGAGATCCACATTCTGTGGCGCTACCAGCGACACCTGGGTCAGGGTGCGCCGGAGCCCGTTCGCAGCACCATGCGGCAGCTCACCCGCCCCATCGTCGTGACCTCGCTCACCACCTCCCTGGCCTTTGGCTCCTTCCTGGCGTCGGAGATTCCGCCGGTCCGCTTCTTCGGCCTGTTCGCGGCCATCGGCATCGTCTTCTGCATGCTGTGGTCGCTGTCGGCGGTGCCGGCGATGTTGACCCTCCTCGGTGCCGACCGCCTGCGCCGGGCCGTGTCGGACTCCCAGGCGGCCGCGGACTCGCCGGCGGCGCCCTGGATTCAGCGCCGGATCGATCCCTGGATCGCCTCCCGCTCCCGCCGCCGGGCGGTGCTGATCGCCCTGGCGGCGGTCACCGTGTTGCTGGCGGCGGGCCTGCCGGCGCTGGTGGTGCAGGATAGCTGGATCGACGGATTCGCCAAGGGCAGCCCTTTTCGGCAGGCCACGGAACGGGTCGACGAGCGCTTCTTCGGCACCCACCTGCTGCTCGCCCACCTGGTGTTCGAGCCGCGGCCGGACGATCCTAAGCGGGACTACGCCGGCCTCACCCGCTGGTCCGGGCCGCTCTTCCGTTACGAGACATTGCAGGCCGTCGGCGAGCTGGAAGAGCGCATGCGGCGGGAGCCGGAAGTGGGCGGTGTGCTCGGCCCCTTTTCGCAACTGGTCACCGTCGCCTACCTGTGGCTCGGGCGGCAGGAGGGCGGCCGCAAGCTGCCCGAAGAGCCTTACCAGTTCGGCCGGCTGCTCGACCGCTTCGACATGGCGCGCGGCAAGCACAAGCGCCAAGAGGTGCTGACGGACGACCTCACCGGCGGCGTGATGACCCTTTTCCTGAAGGACGCCAACTACCGGGACACGGCGGAGTTGATCGCGCGGCTGGAGGCTTCCGTCGAAGAGCTGCTCGAGCCCCACGGCGGGCATTTGGAGCTGGGCGGCGACGTCGCCGTTAGCCAGGCGATGATCCCGGCGATCGTGCGTACCCAGGTGTCGTCTCTGCTCCTCGCCCTGGCCGGCGCCTTTCTGGCCGTGTCGCTCTTCTATCGCTCGCCGAAACGCGCCGCCCTGGCGATCTTGCCGGCGGCGGTGGCGGTGCTTTGGGTGTTCGGGCTGATGGGCTGGCTAGGGGTACCCCTGGGGGTCGCCACCTCAATGTTCTGTGCTGTCACCCTCGGTATCGGAGTGGACTACGGCGTTCACTTCCTGGAGGGCACCCGGCGCGAGCACGGCGAAAAAGGAGGGGGTGCCGAGGGCGGCGGCGTGTCGGCCTCCCTCGCCGCCACCGGCCCGGCGATTATCGCCGACAGTCTGGCTATCGCCCTGGGCTTCGGCCTCCTGGGCCTTTCCCAGGTGCCGGCGAACGCCTATCTCGGTCTGCTGGTGGCCGCCGCGCTGCTGTCGGCGGCGGTGTTGACGCTGCTGGGTTTGGCGGCGCTCCTGAACAGGGAATAGGCGAAGCCTTCAAGCCGGTCGCAGCGCGGGCGGCTCATCTTGGAAGGGTCTACCCCCTGCAAGGGGCTTGAACCGAGAGCAGGGAAATGCATTAGGATGGGAAACCACCGTGCAAAGACGACTCCTTCTTCCCCTGATCGTCCTCGCTGCTTGCAGTTCGACGGATCGAAGTAGGCAGCCTTCGGCTCCCCCCGTCGATGCCGATTCCTCCTCGGCTGAATCAGTACTTGTGCCTACCGGTTTGGGCAGTCGCTACGTTCTTGTTTGGCTGAAGTCTGGCGGCTCGACGGAGTTGACCCAGGAGGAGCGCGCCGTCGCCCTGGAGGGTCACTTCGCCAACATGGGTCGGTTGTTCGACGAACGTTTTCTGCTGATGGCCGGACCGCTGGGCGAGCCCAGGTCGGATCCGAGGGATCGAGGGATCTTCGTCTTCGACGTAGACGAGGTGGAAGAGGCCGATGCCTTGACCGCGACCGATCCCGCCGTGCAGGCCGGAGTCTTCGTCTTCGACGCTCATCCCTTCGAAGCCAACGATCCTCTACGTACGCTCTTCGAGCTCGAAGAGGACAACGAGGAGGGGCTCGATGGGATGCGGATGTTCGTAGTCGCGAGGTCACCCCACGCGGAACGGGCAGATGCTGCTGTTGCGTCGCTGGTCGCCGAAGGAATGGTTACCGTATCCGGTCGTCTGGGAGGTGGACGTGAGGCCACGGGCCTCTATGTCGTCAACGCCGAGACCGTTGACGAGGCGCGTCAAATGCTGATCGCCGCGAGTGGCGAACAGGACCTCGAGTGGGACCTATCGCCCTGGTTTGGTTCGAAGACTCTCGAAAGGCTTGGTCGGACAACAGGTTCCTCGCCCTGAGGAGCTGGGCCTGGCAGCATTGCCGAAAAACTGACGGCTCACCCTGTCGCCGATCTCGTCTGATCGGCTAGCCCGTCCTTCTCACCAACTTCGTCGCGAGAGGGCGTAGGCGTCTGTAGCTGCAAGGAGTTTGGTTCTCGAAGCGACGTAGGCGTACTCGAAGTACGTCGAGGAGCGGAGAGGCCAAAGGACGCCGCAGATGCAGGCGCATCCGCCCTCGCAGCAGAAGGCTGGTGAGAAGGTCGGGCTAGCGGCCGTCGTCAAAGACCTCTCCATTCCTATCCCCAACTCGAGCGCTCTCACCGCTGTGGTGAGGGGCTGAATGGTTGCCCGTTGGCAACTCTTCCTCGTCGTGCCTCTCGGGAGGTCCCGCAGAGGCGCTTCAAGAGGTGGGCTCCGGGTTCATTCTGCGTCCTTTTTCGAGGTTCTCCGACTACCTGGTTGAGTCGCAAAAACGCGAACCGACCTTTGGAGAGAAGCTCATGTCGAATCACACCCACCTTCCCGTAGCTGTCATCGGTGCCGGTCCCATTGGTCTCGCGACCGCCGCCAACCTGGTCGAACGGGGAATGAAGCCCTTGATTCTCGAGGCCGGTCCTCGCGTTGCCGCGAGCATGTGGGACTGGGGGCACGTGAGGCTGTTCACGCCTTGGTCGTATCTCGTCGACCCGCCGAGCCGGCGCCTGCTGGAGGCGAATACCGATTGGCAGCCGCCGGACGAGGACTACGTCCCTTACGGCAAGGAGCTCGTCGAGCAGTTCTTCGATCCGCTGGCAACCATCGACGGCATAGGCGACAACATCCGCTTGAATCACAAAGTGGTGTCGGTGGCCAAGGTGGGGCACGATCGGATGAAGAACGGAGCCCGTGATGAGGCTCCTTTCCTGATCGTGGCCGATACCCCCGACGGCCCTCGCCGATTCACCGCAAAGACCGTGATCGACACCTCCGGTACCTGGACCACGCCGAATCCCCTCGGGGCCGGTGGAGTACCGGCCGACGGCGAAGCCGAGTTCCGGAGTCAAATTCGCTATGGGATGCCGGATGTGCTCCATCGGGAACGCGAGCGTTATGCCGGCAAGCGGGTTTTGGTGGTGGGGTCGGGCCACTCGGCGATCGGAAGCGTGCTCGATCTGGTGGAGCTTGCCCAGCACGAGCCCGGCACCTTGGTGGCCTGGGCGGTTCGTAAGAGGGATCCGAGAAAACTATGGGGCGGCGGCGAAGCCGACGAGATTCAACAGCGAGGTGAACTCGGAACCCGCGTAGCCGAAGCCGTCCGGAGCGGCGCCGTCACGCTGCTCACGGGGCTCTCGATCAGTGGGCTGCGGCGTCACCAGGAGGGGCTGGAAGTGGTGGACGTCGAGGGCGCCGGGCAGGTCGTGGTCGACGAAATCGTGGTGGCCGCCGGATCTCGGCCGGATCACGAGATGCTGCGCGAACTTCGCCTAGAACTCGATGTAGCGACGGAAGCGGCGAAGGATCTCGGTCCGATGATCGATCCGAATTTTCATAGCTGCGGGAGCGTCCGGCCGCACGGTTTCAAGGAACTCGGGCATCCCGAGAAGGGGTTTTTCATCGCAGGAATGAAGAGCTACGGTCGGGCCCCCACCTTCCTGCTGCGCACCGGCTACGAACAGGTTCGCTCGATCGTGGCGCACCTGGCGCAAGACGACGAGGCGGCGGGCCGGGTGGAGTTGATTCTTCCCGAAACGGGAGTTTGCTCGACGGACCTGGCCGGTGAGGAGAAGGATTCTGCAGGGAAATGCTGCTGAAGGCTGGCGATGTCGGGTACCGGGCGCTGATCGGGAAGCTGTGCCTGATCGAGGTCATCGCCTGGGGTGTTCTCTACTACACCTTCGCGGTCTTCTTGCCCCCGATGGCGAGCGAACTCGGTTGGTCCTCCGCCGCTCTCGCGGCAGGGTTTTCGTCAGCTCTTTTCGTCGCGGGGATGGCGGCTCCGCTGGTCGGGGTTTGGATTGATCGTCGTGGGTCGCGCGGTCTGATGGCGGTTGGAGCCCTCGCCGGCAGCCTCGGGGTCGCCGTGTGGAGTATGTCGACCACCTTGCTCGTCTACTTCATCGGCTGGGCGTTGATCGGCCTCGCCATGGCCGGGACGCTGTACGCTCCCGCCTTCGCGACGGTCGTCCGTGCGGACCCCGGCAGGAGTCGCAAGGCGATTCTGATCATTACCCTGATCGGTGCCTTGGCCTCAACCCTCTTCATGCCGCTCGCCAGCCTGCTCGGCGAAAGCTGGGGTTGGCGAGCTGCCCTGCTCGTGCTGGCCTCGCTCCTGGCCCTGGTCGTGGCGCCGCTCGCGGCGAGTCTGCCGAAGGTCTCCCCGCGGCAAGAGGTGATCGCTGAACAGGACCGGGCGCCGCAGGTCCAGGAACGAATCCCTGGCTTCGGCACCTTTGCGCTGGCCTTGATGATCGCCGACGCGGTAAGCGTCGTGGTGAACGTTCACTTGGTGGTGTTCATTCACGAGCGAGGCGAATCTCTGCAAACAGCAGCGGGTATCGCGGGCCTCGCCGGAGCAGCGAAGATCGGAGGTCGGCTCGCCACCGCGGCGGGCACCGGAGTTCCGGCGCTGGTGCTCCTGTGGGCGACATTTCCGCTGACGGCCGTGGCGCTTCTGCTGCCTGTGATTTGGCCCGCCACCTGGGCCACGGTCCTGATGGTGCTGGGTTTTGGGGCGACCAACGGGGCGCGCACGGTTTTAAGACCCGCCGTCGTCGTCGAATGGGGCGGTTCTGGCAGTTTTGGCAAGAACAACGGCCTTCTGCAGCTCTTCACGACCCTCGCGAAGGCCGTCGGTCCGGTCGCATTCGGCCTTCTGTTGGGAGCATTCGGTTGGCTTCGGGCATGGCCGGTTCTCGCTGCGATGTTGCTGGTCAGCGGTGCCCTATTGCTGGCGCTTCGAAGGGGTTCGGGGGATCGACTCACCGTCGTCGAGGCAACTCCTCGTTGAGTTCGCGTCCGCCAGAGCCAGCCTCGAGCTGCTGTTGTTGAAGGGTACCGGCTTCGCCGTAGTCGACTGAGCCGGCTGGGTACTGCGGCCGGCTCAGGAGCGGGCTTCGCGCTCCATGCGCTCCGCCTGGTAGTGGTTGATCAGCGGATCGATCAACGGGTCGATATCCCCTTCGAGCACCGCCGGTAGCTGGTGCAGGGTGAGGCCGATGCGGTGGTCCGTCACCCGGTTCTCTTTGAAGTTGTAGGTGCGGATCTTCTCGGAGCGGTCGCCGCTTCCCACCATCTGCCGCCGCTCTTCGGCCAGTTCCGAATTGGCCTTTTCCTGCTCCAGTTCGAGCAGCCGGGCTTTCAAGACCCGCAGGGCCTTGGCCTTGTTCTTGATCTGGCTGCGTTCGTCCTGGCAGGACACCACCAGGCCGGTGGGCAGGTGGGTGAGGCGCACCGCCGAGTAGGTGGTGTTCACCCCCTGGCCGCCAGGGCCGGAGGCGCAGAAACGGTCCACCCGCAGGTCGCTTTCGGCGACGTCGATCTCCACGTCCTCGGCTTCCGGCAGCACCGCCACGGTCACCGCCGAGGTGTGGATACGGCCGGAGGTTTCCGTCTGCGGTACCCGCTGCACCCGGTGCACCCCGGCCTCGTACTTGAGGCGGCTGTAGGCGCCGCGTCCTTCGACGATGGCCGAGATTTCCTTGATGCCGCCGACGGACGACTCGGACAGATCGATCACGTCGATCTTCCAACGGTGCTCCTCGGCATAGCGGCCGTACATGCGGTACAGCTCCGAGGCAAAGAGCGTCGCCTCGTCGCCACCGGTGCCGGCGCGGATCTCCAACACCACGTTGCGGTGGTCGTTGGGATCCTTCGGAATCAGTTCTACCTGGAGCTTGCCTTCCAGCTCGCCCTGCCGCGTCGTGAGGCTCTCCTTCTCCTCCTGCGCCATGGTGTAGAGCTCGTCGCCCTTGTCGAGGGATTCGAGCATCTCGCGGGTCTCTTCGAGCTGCTGCCGCACCTCTTTGTACTGCCGATAGAGCTCCACCACCGGACCGATCTCGGCCAGGGCTTTGGAGGCTTCGGTGTACTCCTTGGGATTGCCCAGCACCTCAGGATCCGCCAGCTTGCGGGTCAGCTCCTGGTGGGAGTCTTCGATGTGCGCGAGTTTTTCGAGCATGGCCTGGGTCTACCGGTGGGAGCCGTCCGGCGGCGGAAGGCCGCCGGGGAATGAGCAAAGGAAGGCTTCGTGGAGGAGGTCCGCTCACTCGCCTGGAGCAAGCCGAACCCCCTGCCGACCGCGAGGTCAGGAAGCCGCTTTGTCGCGGTTGCCGTAGCGGCGCTGGAAGCGCTCGACGCGGCCCGCCGAGTCCACCAGCTTCTGCTTGCCGGTGAAGAACGGGTGGCAGGCGCTACAGATCTCGAGGCGCAGCTCTTCCTTGGTCGAGTGGGTCTCGAAGGAGTTGCCGCAGGCGCAGGTGACGGTGACCTTGTGGAGCGTGGGATGGATGTCGGTTTTCACGATACGGGTCCTTCCGAAAAATGACTCCGAAAAATAGCTGGGGCCGGATGATTGACTGAAAGTACCGCGCGGCTCTTCCGTTTGGGCCGGTCCGGCCGTGCTGCGCGAATCGTCAACGCTAGCCGATCCGTGGCCCTTTGGCAAGATCTGCCGGGGCGAGTCTTTCAACCGTCGACTTGGGCCCCGAAATTCCCGCTTTGGGTCATCCAATACTCAGCGACGCACGAATAAGACCTTTGTGGGGCATCGTGCCCCGGCCTTGGAGAGAGAGGCCGAAGGCCCCTCGGGCTCTCTCTCCAAGGTTCGTTGAGAACTTCTCCCCTGCAGGTCCTGGATTCTCTATCGCTCGACACCCCAGGTCGGGCCGTGCAGGGCCGCGTTCAGGAACAGCGGCATGGTCGCCCGCCAGTACACCCGAAACGCCGGATCCTGGGCGAACACCACCGTGCGCCCGCGGCCGACGGTTTCGCTGGCGACCAGCAGGGCGCCGGGTAGATCCCTCAGGGTTTCGTCCCACACCAGGCCGGCGGTCACCGGCAGAGAATCCGCGACGCGCAGCAGGTTCTCGCGTCGGTCGGAGAGCGGCGCGAGGATTTTGGCGTCCCGGAAAAGCACTGCCGGTGATCCCTTGAGGCCTGCCGCCAGGGGACTGTCGCGATACAGCTCCGTCGCCAGGGCGGCCCCCGGCACTTCCGGCCGCGGGGCCCCGTCTTCGCTGCGGTACGGGCGCTCGTCGATGGTCGTGAGATTGCGCGCCCGTAGCCACTCCACCGCCTCGCCGACGGCGATCAGTAATCCGCCCGTCCGGGTCCAGCGCTCCAGCGCATCGCCCGCCCGCTTGGGCAGGGCGCCCCGGCCATCGGCCCGGAAGTGTCCGTCCGGCAGGATGATCACTTGGAAGGCGTCGAGCATCGGGCCGCGCAGGTCACGGCTTTCCAGGCGGGTGACGGGGGCTTCCACCACCCGGTCGAGCAGGTGCCACAGGCTGCCGAAGGACAGCGCTTCGAAACCCGGACCGCCGATCAGGCCGATGCGCGCCGGGCGCACCCGCGGCGCCTGATCCGAGCCTAGGGAGATGCCGTCCGTCGAGAACGACGTGCCGACGCGGCGGATCACCACGCCGCACTCTTCTGCGATTCGCGCCATGCTTTCGGCCAGGGAGTCCGGGGCATCTTCATTCTCGGCCGGCACGAACAGACTGCCGGCGGTGTAGACATGCCCTTCCACCTCCAGATCCGCCAGCACCAGTCGATAGGCGATGCCCTCTTCCTGTAGACGACCGGCGGCTCGGTAGCCGGCCACGCCGCTCCAGGGGACCAAGTAGCCCACCCGGCCCTTGCCCTCCAAGGCGCCAACGGGGGAGGAGAACTCGGCCGCGGAGAGATCCTCCAGCGTGCCGGCGAAGGTCCAGGTCGGCACGCCATAGGCGAGGGGGAGCGACCAGGCGGTGATGTCGTAGAAGTCCGGCTCCTGCAGCCGATTGAGTTTTTGCCGCTGACGATCGACGAAGGCCGGCGGTAGTGGGGTGCGGGCATCGAGCAGGGTGCGCACCAGATTGCCCAGCGGTTGCGCCGTGGTCACCGCGTAACTGCCGGCCCGAAAGCGCCGCTCACCGGAGCGCCCGTCGCCGACCCGGCGCACGGCCAGTTCCTGCCGGCGGGCGAGACGGTCGATCCGCACCCCGTGAAAGGTCAGCAACCGGGCCATGGCGTGGCCTTCCGGGGCATCCGCCGGCCACAGGTAGGTGGTCGGCGGCTGGCGCAAGGTGTCGAGGCGGCCGGCGACGAAATCTTCGAGCAAGCGAGCGCGCTGAGAGGCGGCGGTCCGCAACGTCGTCCAGGAGGTGGTCAGGTGGCGGGCAATGCGGTCCGCCAGGCGCAATTCGGTGCCGTCCGGTCGCACCACCGCCAGGCCCGCTTCTTCGCCGCCGGCCATCTCGTAGGTCATCCCCACGGCGCCGCGCAGGCTCGGGTAGGAGTCGCCGTAGCCGGGGTAAAACAGATCGAAGTCTTCGGCCTTGAAGTAAAGCCAACTCCGAGCGTCGAAGGCGCGGGCGTTGGCGGCGCCGAACACCCCCAGCCATTCCTCCACCCGCCGGTCGATCGCCGGGTTCATGGGCGCCGCCACCGGCGGAAAGAAATAGCTCGATTCGGCGTCCATCTCGTGCAGGTCCACATGCACCAGTGGCTCCCAGGCGCGATAGGCGGTGAGGCGCTGGCGGGTTTCCACCTGGGTTGCCCAACTCCAGTCGCGATTGAGATCGATCAGGTAGTGGTTGAAGCGCCCGCCGGGCCAGTTTTCGCGGTGCTCGGCGGCGAGTGGATCGCTCGACGTCCGCCGGCCACGGCGTTGCTCGAAGTCACCCACGTAGCGGGCGCGGCCGTCGGGATTGGCGTTGGGATCGATCACCACCACCAAGTCTTCGAGCAGCTCGGAGACGTCGTCGCCGCCGGCGGTGAGCAGGTAGGCCGTCGCCATCGCCGCTTCGCTCGACGACGATTCGTCGCCGTGGATGCCGTAGGTCAGCCAAACCACCGCCGGCTGTTCGTCGATCAGCGCCTGACGTTCGGCGGCCCGGATGTCTTCCGGATCGGCGAGCATCGCCTGGCGGCCGCGGATCGCCTCCAGGCGCTTCTGGTGAGTGGGGCTGGTGATCACCGCCAGGGTCAGCGGGCGGTCCTCGTAGGTGCGTCCGTATTCGCGCAGGGAAACCCGGTCCGAGGCGGTTGCCAGGGCTTCGAAGTAGCCGCGAATCTCGTCGCCGCGGGTGAAACGTTCGCCCAGGCGGTAGCCGAGGTGGGCCGCCGGATGAGGGATCTCCGGATCGAGCGCCGGCAGGGCGAGGGCGGCTCCGTCGGTGCGCTCGGAGAGCCAGGCCGCTTCCGGCTGCTGCGCCACTGCCGCTGGCAGTAACCAGAAGGCGAGCGCCAAGACGACGAGCAGGCGAGTTCTGGTCTGACGAGCCCCAGAGGAAACTGCACGGGACCGAGCCCGAAGGCTATGGCGCCCCCGGCGGAGCGGGCGGCCGAGCCGCCGTGGATGGGGTGAGCCCGAACGATCTGTTCGGGCGAGGGGGCGCTCTGTCCCCTGGAAAGAAACAGTTAGAAGTGCCGCTGGAATCATGAACGAAGTGCTTTGTTCAGCGGCACTTCTAGCCGGCCGCGACACTGTCGGCGGAGATGCTCAGACGCTTCATCATCTCGTGCAGGGTGGTGGGCTTGACCTGCAGCATTTCCGCCGCCCGCTTCTGAACGCCGCCGGTGATCTGCAGGGCCTTGATGATGAGCTGCCGTTCGTACTCGCCTACTGCTTCCTTGAGGGACACGCCCTGCGCCGGCAGGGCGGCGGCGGGGGTGGCTAGAGCGCTCGGCTGGCGTACCGACATCGGCAGTAAGTCGACGTCGAGCACCTTACCGGTGGAGAGCACCACGGCGCGCTCGATGACGTTTTCGAGTTCCCGCACGTTGCCTTGCCAGTGGTGGTCCATCAGCAATTCCATCGCTGCCGGCGAGATGTCCTCCAGTATCTTCTCGTTCTCCCGGGCGTACTCCTCGAGGAAGTGCCGGGCGAGGAGCGGAATGTCCTCGGAGCGCTTGCGCAGTGGCGGTAGGTTCAACGTGATCACATGCAGGCGGTAGTACAGATCCTCCCGGAAGGCGCCCTGTTGCACCTGCTCTTCGAGGTCGGCGTTGGTCGCCGCGATGATCCGCACGTCGGCGGTGATGGTGTCCACACCGCCGAGGCGCATGAATTCTTTCTCCTGGATCACCCTCAGCAGCTTGGCCTGCGTTTCGAGGGGGATGTTGCCGATCTCGTCGAAGAAGATCGAGCCGTCGGCGGCGGTTTCAAAGAGGCCCTTCTTGTTCGAGATGGCGCCGGTGAAGGCGCCTTTGACGTGGCCGAAGAGGTTGCTCTCCAGCAGGTCCGAAGGCATCGAGCCGGAATTCACCGTCACGAAGGGGCCGCCGGAGCGCCGGGAGTGATGATGGATTGCCTTGGCTACCAGCTCCTTGCCGGTGCCGCTCTCGCCCAGAATCAGGATGTTCGATTTGGACGGCGCCGCCAGGCGGATCATCTCGAATACCTGCTGCATCGGCTTGGACTTGCCGATGATCTTGTCGAAGCCGTAGCGCTGCTTGAGCTGATCCTTCAGGTCGCGATTCTCGGCGGCCAGGCGGCGTTGCTCCAGGCCCTTGCGCAGGGTGAGCAGCACTTCGTCGTTCTTGAAGGGCTTGGGGATGTAGTGGAAGGCGCCGTTTTTCATCGCTTCGATGGCGCCTTCGATCGATGAGAAAGCGGTGATCACCACCACCACCTGGTCCGGATCGCTCTCGCGGATCTGGTGCAGCACCTCGTGGCCGGACATGCCCGGCAGCATGAGGTCGAGGATCACCAGGTCGATTTCCTCCCGGCGCAGCACCGCCAAGCCTTCCTCGCCGCTCCGGGCGGTGAAGGTGGTGTGGCCCTCTTTTCGGATCAACGCCGAGAGAACGTCCTGGAGGACCTCCTCGTCGTCGACAACCAGAATATTCATGCAGTCTCGGGTAGGTCTCTCAGAACGGGCAGCTCGATGGTAAAGCGGCTGCCCTGGCCGGCAACGCTGGCGGCTTTCAAATCTCCACCGTGGCGCTGGATGATTTCATAGCTGATCGCAAGCCCCAGGCCGGTGCCTCCGCGGCCGACCTTGGTGGTGAAGAAGGGCTCGAAAATACGTGCGAGCTGGGCCGGCGGAATGCCCGGTCCGTCGTCCTCGACGGTCAGCAATACGCGCTCACCTCGCGGCTCCAGGGTCAGGGATAGGTTCCCGCCCTGGCCGTTGAAGGCGTCGCTGGCGTTGATCACCAGATTGGTCAACACCTGCTGCAACTCGCCCTCGTTGCCGGGAACCAGAATCTCGCCCTCCGGCCGCTGCCAGCCCGTCCGCACGCTGTGCTTCACCAGCCGCGGCCGCAGCAGATCCAGGGAGTCGTCCACCAGGGCGGCGAGATCCACCGGCACCAGCTCCTGCTCGCGGTTGCGGGCAAACTCCAGCAGGCTGTTGACGATCTGTGACGCCCGGAAGGTTTGCTTCTCGACTTTTTTGAGGATCGCATAGTTGGGATCCGAATCGTCGAGGTCCGCCAAGAGCATCTGGGCGTAGCTCGAAATGCCGGTGATCGGGGTGTTGACCTCGTGGGCCACACCGGCGGCGAGGGCGCCCAGGGCGGCCAGGCGGTCTTTGTCGCGGAGCGCCGCCTCCAGGGCCACCCGCTCGCTGACGTCGTGCACCATCAGGATCACGAGCGGTTCCGCCTCACCGGTGAGCGCCTCCTCGTCCACCGGGGCCGCCTCGCCGGTCCGGAATTCCGCCGTCGACAGGCGCAGGTGGCGCTCGGTGCCGTCCGCTTCGCAGTAGGAGACTTCGATCTGGCCATCCGCCGGCGTCGGCAGCGGCCGCACCGGCACGACCTCGGCGATGGGCACATCCCGCAGCAGGTCGCGATCCCGGCCGACCATCGCCGCGAAGGCGCCGTTGGCGGACACGATGCGCTCGCCGTCGAGCACCACGATGCCCGCCGGCGACGATTCGACGATGCCCTCGGTGTAGCTCTGGAGCGCGCTGACCTCGGCGAGTTGCTCCTGCACCCGCTCGATCAGGTGAGCGTTCTCGATCGCCAGGGCGGTTTGGTCGAGGAGCTGGCGAATGAGGTCGAGGTCGTCGCTGTTCAAGGGTCGCTGATCGGTGCGATAGCCGGCCACCGCCAAGCCCACCCGCTGGCCGGAGACGGTCAGCGGAAAGACGTAGCGGTAGCCCGCCTGGTACAGGCGCTGCGCCACCGGCTGGTCGCCGCCCGGCAGGGCGACGCCGGAAAGGGACTCGACCTCGCGGCTCCACAGCTCCTCGCCGAGGGCGTTGGCGGGCAGCTCCGGCGGTGCGCCGGCCTCGGCCCTGAGCAGCGCCAAGCTCTCGCCGCGGTCGAGGTACAGGTTCACCCGTTCCAGCTCGATGGCGTCTTCCAGCCGGGCGAGGAGGTTGGCGCAGAGCTGCCCCAGGTCGCGCTCGTGGAGCAATTCGTGGGCGTGCTCCGTCAGGGCCTTGCGCTTGCCCCAGCTCTGCCGGTACTGCAGGCGCTCCAAGCCGAGGGCGATGCCGCGGCGGGCCGGCAGCATCAGGCCGGCGATGGTCAGGCCGGTGGCGAAGGAGGCGAGATTGCGCGCCGTTGCCATGCCCTCCGGCAGGCCCCGGCTGATCGCCAGATTGGCGAGGGCGAACCCGAGGGCGCCGAACATCAGCGTGAGGGTCGCCGAGATGGCGTTCCTCACGATGACATCGATATCCCACAGCTTGTAGCGCAGGATCGCCCAGGCGAAGGTGATCGGCACCAGCGCCAGGGGCGCCACCGCCGCGGTGTTCAGGAGCTGCGATTCGCCGCCGCCGAAGCCGAGCCAGCGGGGGGCGCCATAGAGCAGCGCGAAGGGCACGTAGCCGCCGACGATGCCCAGCGCGATCCAGCGCACCTGGCGGGATTTCTCCCAGCCGGTCTCCCGCCGGAGCCGCCACAGCAGCGCCGCGGCGGCGGCGAGCGAGAAGAGCACCCAGGAGAGCGTCTCCAGGCGGTCGAGGCGAGCGAAGGCGCCGCTCAAGTCGCCGCCGAAGAACAGCCGGCCGCCGGCGAAGAACAGATCGCCGTAGAGCAGCATCTGCACCGCTGCCGGCAGGTACAGGAATGGGAGCCAGCGGCTCAGTCGGGCAACGCCCGAAGCCTCACCGCTCCGGTTCGAGCCCAGAGTGGTCGGGAACACCAGGAACAGGTGCAGAGTCAGCGCCGGCAGCAGCAGACGGGCGATCTGGTCCGCCAGGAACAGCGCCTGCTCGGTGCCGCCAGGGGTGGCCGACAACACGCCCGGGGTAATCCAGAAGAAGGCCGCCGAAACCAGGCACCAGAGGAAGAACAAGCCGGTGCGCCGGCGCGTATCCCGCAGCAGCGTGTAGAGGCCGATCAGCAGATAGGCGATGCCGATGAGCGCCAGCACCATGTACGGGAAGTCGATGCGGAGAGCCGGCCGCTGGTAGCGAACCTGGACGATCTCTTCGCCGCGCTGCACCTGCACCGGCGTCGAAGCCGCCGAGCGCAGGAGATTGCGCAACTCGTCGAGCTGGCCGGGGGTGGTTTCCTCCGCGCCCACCCCGACGATCAGGTCGCCTTGCTCCAGGCCGGTGCCGGGCGCCGCCTGGACGACGCCGAGAATCCCGCCGCGATCCACCGCCTCCACGCCCGTCGGCTGGAAGGAGGCGACCTTGAGCTGCACGCTCAACGTACCGAGCACCGCCACCACCGCCGCCAGCGAGAGGGCGATGGTGAGGATCAAGGTGCGGCGGGTGCGTGTCGTGGTCATGGCTCCGTTTCGTGGCTTTCGGCGCGGCGGTCAGCTCCACCTTTAGGGCCTACAGCCTTCGTGAAATTACAGAGCACTTTTCGTGCCACCGATCAAAATTTTGAAAACGGCCCGAAACCGGCATGAGACAAGGATTTTTGGGCCATCTATCCATTCTCATGGATCATATCCAAGAGATTGGATTCAATCCAATGTGGTGGCCGAAAATCCCCCATAGTTGTTGGGGGGGGGGCTTGACTGGCTCCGAGCCCGAAGGGCGAGGCGGCGGCGTCAGCCGCCGAGATGGGGGTGAGCCCGAAATTGCTGTGCATTTCGGGCGAGGGGGGCGGACAGCCCCCCTAGGAAAGAAATCTAGCAGGGCAGCTGAAAGAACATGGCCGAAGGCCTTTTCAGCAACCTGCTAGAACGAGACCGCGATACCGCCGAGGAGGCGCTTGCGGACGTCGTCTTCCTGCTGCGCGGTGACGTAGGGGGAGGTCCCGCGGCTCAACTCCATATTCAGGTTGAGCGCCCAATCCGCCGCCAGAGCGCGGAGGAAGTTGAGGTCCTGGGTCAGCCGGACCTGTAGGCGCTCGACCTCGTAAGCCTCGGCATTCGAGAGCTGCGACGCCGAGATGGCTTCCAGGTTCTGACGGAGCTGGTGGAAGGCCAGGTACACGCCGGTGGCGGTGGCCTGGAACTGCGTGTCGAGAGAGGTCACCACGTACTCGACATCGTTCTCCCAGGACGTCTCGTTGCCCGCCTGGAACACCCCGCCGCCACCCTGCGCAACGCTCGATTCGAGGCGCGTGAGGATGTTGGGGGAGAGCCGCCGGCTGATCGCGAACTGCACTTCCGGCAGCTCGTCGCCGGGTACCAGGTAGAGGCTCTCGAAGCGGTTGAAGAAGTCTTCGTCGAAGTAGAGCTTCTCGATCTCGTCGTACTCGCGGTGCACCGCGCCGAGGGAGAGCGTCTCGTCGTCGTTCTTCAAGTGGCTGACGGTCAACTGGTAGCAAGACTGGAGGTTCTGGTCGCAGCCGCCGGTCTCGCCGAAATAAGTGGGTACGAAGCCCAGAACCTCCGGCTGGGTGCCGCCGTCGTCAACCTTCTGGCTGATCAAGGCCGAAGCCTGCCAGGCCGGCGCGAGCTGCACCACCACGCCGCCCTGCGGAATCAGCGACATGGCGCCGTTGACCATCGATGCGTAGATGCCGTACTTGACCAGCAGCGTCGGCATGAAGCGCTGCGAGCCGAGGCCGAACACGTCGAAGCGCTCGTGGGCGAAGGCCGGCGCGGTGCCGAGGCGTCCGTCCACGCTGAGGGAGTTCGCTTCCAGCTCGCGGTAGCGCACGCCGGTGTGCAGGGTCGACCGCTCCGTCAGGTCCGTTTCGTAGAAGCCGGCGAGGTGCCAGGAGCGCGATGCGTCCGGCACGGAGATCGGGTCGGTCCAGCCCTGGCGATGGAAGTTGCTCTCGCTGGTGTAGCCGGCGGTGACGTTCGACCGGCCCTTGTCGCCGATGTCGCTCGACACGCTCACCCGGTAGTGCTCCAGGTCGACCGGCAGGCCGTCTCCTTCCATCCGGTTGTTGCGCGACGTCACCGCCACGCGCATGCCTTCGCCGCTCGACATCACCAGCGACAGGGCGCTCATCTCGCCGACCGTCGACGACCCCGCCTCGCTCGCCGACACCGCCGTCGGTTCGAGCTGCATGAAGTCGCCGGCCAGGCCGAGGCGCATCTCGCCGACGCGGCCGGCGATGTCCACCTGGCCGCCCATCACCTGGCTGTCGCCGCCGGCGGCGATCTCGTCCACTCCGGAGCGCACGGCCATGCGCGTTTCAAAGCGCGGCGGCAGGGCGGAGGCTACCTGGAAGGCAGCGGCCCCCTCCCTGGCGGCGCGTCGCGTCTCGGCGGCGATCGTGGCGATCTCGATCTCGCGCAGGATGTCCGACGGCACCCCCGCCCGAGCGGCCCAGAAGCCCGAGGCCGGTTCGCTGAAGTCCGACTTCATCTCCGCCAGACGCAATTCCAGGAACTGGTCCATCTCGGCGGTGATGCGCTTGACCTTGAGCACTCCCGGCAAGAAGCCGGGCTTGTGGGCGATGATCTTGTAGAGGCCCGCCGGCACGGACTCGAACAAGAACCGCCCGTCCGCGTCCGTCGAGACCTTGTGGAAGCTTGAATCGGTGAGCTGGTAGGCGTAGACCGTGGCGGCCGCCAGCGGTGCCTTGGTTCCGAGCACCCGCCCGCCAATCCCCGGCACGCTGGCCGCGGGGCGGGTCACCCGAGACGCCGGCGCGCCGTCCGCGGCCGGAGGCGCCGCCAGCACCGACACCGCCGGCAAACCGGCGAGGGCCCCAAGGAGGGCCGCGGCGAGGGCTGGGATGTGCGCTGGTCGTCTCATGAAGCTGGTTCTCGACATGCCTACAGGCTTTGAAGTATAGGTCCCGGTGGGCCTCCAGTCAATTCGCTCCCGGCTGTGGCCTGCTCCTCCGGACTGCGGGCGATGACAAACCCTTCGACCCGCCGAACGCCGCCCTGCCGAAGGCATTGCGCCGCTGCCCGCAGGGTGGCGCCGGTGGTCAACACATCGTCCACCAGAAGCACGCCCTCGCCGGACAGTTTTTGTTGATACGTCGCCGACAGCCGAAAAGATCGGCGGGGATTGCGTAGGCGCTCCCGGCGGCCGAGGCCGGTTTGCGGCGGCGTGGCCCGGGGACGGCGTAGGGCGCGGATCAGCGGCAGTTCCAGGCGTTCGGCGAGGGGCCGGGCGATGGCCTCCGCCTGGTTGTAGCCGCGCTGGAGGCGCCGTCGCCAATGGAGCGGAATCGGGACCACCCACTCGATCGGCGGGCCTGTTCTTCCCTTCAGCCTTTCCGCCAGGCGCCGCGGCCCGATTTCCTCCAGCGCGCCGAGGGCGAGGTCCCCTCCCAGGTGCTCCAGGCGGCGGAACTTGAGAGCCTGCACCACGCTGTCCAGGGGCGGCAGGTAGCGCCAGGGGATCCACAGGCGATCCAGCTCCGGCGTCCGGACGATGCAGGCGGTGCAGGTTGCGAGTTCCGGATCCGCCAGCGGCCGGGCGCAGCGCCGGCAGCTCGGTCCGCGCCGGGGACTCAGGCGCCCCCGGCAGGGGCGACAGAGCATCAGCCGCGGGGCCGGCGCGGCCAGCGGCCGGCCGCAACCCAGGCACGGGCACGGTAGAACGAAGTGCACCCAGTCGTTCCACAGGGCGCGCGGTCCGATGGGTGGATCTGTGACGGTCATGGCGGTGGCTCCGTAGGATCTGGTCGAGGAACCGCGAGGCGGTGAACTCCTACTGCCAGTCGCGCTCTCCGCCTCGCGGTTCACTCGCCAAGGTTTTCGTGACCCGGGGAGGCCGCTGCCACGGCCCCCTCGATCCATGGAGACGCAAAGGACGGCGCTATACTCCCGGCGCACTCGAAACGTCAGCCTCCGGGTAGGAGATGCCGTCGCCGTGACTTTCGCCATCAGAACTTCTCGTTGAAGGGGAACCCTTGAGCCGCCACATTCGAATCCTAGGAACGACCTTGCTCCTCGTGGGGCTCTTGGCGATACCGAGCGCCGCCGGCGCCCAGGACCGCAACCTGTTCACCGTCACCGCCCTGGGAGCCCTCGGCGGCTCCCTCGATGCGGACCGTGGCGATGGCGTCGAGAACACCGGTTTCCAGCTCGGCTTTTCGATGGTCACCGAGCCGCGCACCCACGTCGGCGTGCGGGTGGGCCAGCTCCACTTCGACGATCCGCTCGAGTCCTTCTTCGACGCGGACCTTTCCTACCTCACCCTGGCCGGCGAGTACCGCTACGACGAAGGTGTGTACGACTCGGGGATCTACCTGGGCATCGGCGGCTACCAGCTCGAAGGTTCCAGCTTCGCCGGCCGCGGCCTGGACGAAACCGCCTTCGGCGCCGTCCTGGGCTTTACCGGGGAGTTTCCGATCACCCAGCGCTTCGGCTTTGCGCTAGAGCTTTCAGGGCACTTCGTGGATTTTGACGAGACGCAGCTCTTCGCCATAGGCCACGCCGGAATCTCGTACCGGTTTTAGGTCGCGAGCGAGTCGCTGCGCTCCTCCGTCGCGCCCGATAACCGCCGCTCGATTTTTTGGTTTTTGGGGGGCTGTTCCAGCTCCCCTCGGCACGAAAAAATACGATTTCTCGAGCCACTCCCCGAGCCGAGCCTGAAGTCCCGGCTCGCTCTTGCGGGTTCGCGGCGTTGGCGGCCCGTTCAAGTTCGCCACCTGTGGCTCTCAGGCGATCGAAAGGATCTACGTGTTGTAGGTCAAGAACTGCTCCGCGCGTCCAGCGCCTCCTCGATGACCCGGCGTTCCTTGGGCCGATCCCAATCGATCGCCCCTTCCCACTTGTGGATCACCCGGCCGTCCACCACCAGGTAGGTTTCCGGCAGCTTGCGGGTGCCGTAGCGGTGGGCGACGTCCCAGTTGGGGTCGTAGAGCATCATCATCGCCCGCTTGCCGACGAAAGGTTCCACCTTCTCCAGCGTATCGTTGACGGCGATCATCACCAGGTCGAAGTCCGGCCGGTCGGAGAGGTCCGCGAACAGGCGGTCGAGGGCCGGGAGTTCGGTGATGCAGGGCGGGCACCAGGTGGCCCAGAAATGCACCAGGGTCACCGGCGCCAGGCGTGGCGCCAGGGTTTGCGGCCGGCCGTCGCCGTCGAGCAGGAAGCCGCCGGGCTCGTCGAAACTGCTGTCGCCTTTCGGCCAGAACAAGGCCACCGCGGCGAGAATCGCCAGGGCCGCCATCGCCCACTTCGCCTGTTGGCCCATCGGCTTGGCTTGGCGAGGGGATCCCTCGGAGGATTCCGCCGGCGTCAAGTCGAAGGCGGTGTCCACCGGCGGTTCGGTCTCGGGGGGCGAGGGTTCAGTATCGAGGGTCATCAGGAATTCCGGTCGCCGCGAGTCGGTTGGCCCACTGTGGACGAAACGAGCGACGGACGGAGAACACATTGTACAACCGCGATGAATCCCTATCGGACCCACCCCGCAAGGCCTTTCTCCTCGGCCTGCACCTCAAAGGCGACTCGGCCATCGAGGTGGAGGAGCATCTGGCGGAGCTGGCGGAACTGACCACGAGCGCCGGCGTTGAAGTGGTTGGCCACGACATCCAGCGGCGTCCCACGCCGCACCCGGCCACCTTCATCGGGTCTGGCAAGGCGGAAGCGGCGGCGGCGGCCGCCAAAGAACTCGGCGCCGACGTGTTGATCTTCGACGACGACCTCACCGCCAGCCAGGTGAAGAACCTTGAGAAGATCGCCGAACTGCAGGTGATGGACCGCAGCTCGCTGATCCTGGAAATTTTTAACCAGCGGGCGCGCACCCGTGAGGCGCGCACCCAAGTCGAGCTGGCGCAGCTTCGCTACACCCTGCCGCGTCTCACCCGCATGTGGAAGCACCTCTCCCGCCAGGGCGGCGGCATCGGCGTACGCGGCGGTGAAGGTGAGAAGCAGATCGAGGCCGACCGGCGGATCCTGCGGCAGCGCATCGGCCGCCTCGAACGCGACCTACAGAAGATTGAGAAAACCCGCGCCGTGCAGCGCCACAGCCGGCGAGACGTGCTGTCCGTTGCGCTGGCGGGCTACACCAACGCCGGCAAGACCACTCTCTTCAACCAGCTCACCAAGGCCGACGAGAAGGCCAAGAACCAGCTCTTCGCCACCCTCGACGCCCGGCTGCGCAAAGGCGCCCTGGGACCCGGCCGCATCGCCGTCTTCGCCGACACGGTGGGCTTCATCCGCAAGCTGCCCCACCACCTCGTCTCCTCCTTCCGCAGCACCCTGGAAGAGGCGACGGCGGCGGACCTGGTGCTCCACGTCATTGACCGCAGCCATCCGGCCTGGGAAGACCAGGCCGCAGTGGCGGAAGAGGTCCTTGCCGATTTGGGGGTCGAAGCCGAGCGCATCCTGCGGGTCTACAACAAGGCCGACCGCCTCCACCAGGAGGGCGGTCCGTCGGCCGACGGCATCTGGATCTCGGCCCTCTCCGGCGACGGTCTCGACGACCTGCGCGACGCCATCCTGCACCGCGCCGAAGCCCTCGGCCAGCCCGTCGATCCCCCCTGGCCGGAAGCCGTCCAGCAACGCATCGACGCCGCCGAAGCGGCCCTGGCCGAAGACCTTTGAGCGCAGTCTTCGGGCCGCGTTGACAGGCGCTGGAGCGGCGAATACACTACCGACCTTCGCGTGGGGCCGTAGCTCAGTTGGGAGAGCGCCTGAATGGCATTCAGGAGGTCGTCGGTTCGATCCCGATCGGCTCCACCAAATCCTTTCGCTTTCAGCTCAGGTTTTGGCGAACCCGATCGGGCTCGGTGGCAGTGATCCGGCTGACCAGCCGGATCACAACGGAGCGATCCCTTTCTGCTCGGCTCCACCAAATCCTTTCGCTTTCAGCTCAGAACTTGATGGAGCCGGTCGGGCTCGGTGGCGGC
The DNA here is from genome assembly GCA_039030395.1 of Acidobacteriota bacterium. NCBI lineage: Bacteria > Pseudomonadati > Acidobacteriota > Acidobacteriota bacterium. Next base: position 147,234 of record JBCCEF010000008.1, on the reverse strand, counting down.
GCTCCGGCTGTGAGCCATCGTCGAGTGGAGCGGCTCCACCAGTCAACTCAACAACTTACACCAAGCTCACGTGTTGAAACGAGTGCGCGAGTCGCCGCTGAGTAGCCACGCCAGCGGTGCTCACAGGATTCCCGTCGCAGAATCTCGCCGAAGTATCCAGTTTCGCGACCGTCAGGAATCATGCTCGCGTACTGGTGGTGGTCACGCACAGCAAGGCACTAGAGTGGAGCGACCAGCAGTTGGGCGCAGCTGGCCTGCTCCTCGACCGGGTCGCAGTCGTTGTGCGTGAGAGGAGACGAGACTGAACAATGAGTGAGTCTCCATGGGTATCAAAGATAGTGATGTGCAGATGCGGATGCGTACACCCTCAAGTCCCCTCATTCCTGCACGCCTGGCAGGGCTTCCGATGTATCTGCCTGGCACTCGCTTTCGGAATCGCAAGGATGCTTGCTGGGTCGGAGCGTGCAAGTCTTGTGCAAGAGAGCCGAGAATGAAAAACGCTGCCCCTGCTGGTTACGAAGACCTTCTCTGGGCTACGACTCACGACGGCAGCAATGGATCCATCCGCCAGCGCAAGGCCGCCGAAGACAAATAGCCACAAAGCCGGCTGAGTCGCAGTCGCACCGAGTCTATCCAGGCCAAATGCGGCAACAAGCGCGAGTAGCGGTACTCTTGCCAATCTAAGCGTGTCAACTGATTTCACGAGGACGCCTCGCCATCCACGGTCGGTGTACCCTTGAAGCATCCACGGTACCGCGCCAAGGAAAATCGATGCCGCAGCAGTTACCATTGCTAGCCACCTCCCGATGGCGCGCTGCGTTGCCCGCAAGCGTTCTGCTGAAGTGGCGTCCGTGATCTCATCGAGCGCGGCATCGAGCGGCTTCTCGATCTCAGTTGAGAGGAAACGCTCTATACCTCTCATCCTAATTCGTCGCAGTGCCCTGTCAGCTTCCTGTTCGTTGATCTGGCTCAGTACCTTCTTCTTGACCGCCTCAATCTGCCTCTCATGGAGGTACGATGTGGATCGCTTCGGCGCCCGGTCTGCCACCGAGCCGAATTCGGAGAATAGAATCGGAAGTGCGAGGTAGGTGAATGTCGCGACACTCAGGACAAGAATCGCTATGTCGAGAGAGCGGGACGCACGGATGCCGGGATGTGAGTAGAGGCGCCAGAGATTCTCTTGCTGCGTTTTTGATGTGATGAGTTCGCGAAGAGTCCAGAGCGCGAAGAGAACCACCATGACAATGGTGGCAATCACTGCCGTTCTCTGAGAGAAGACTACTTCAGGATCACGAATTCCGGCGACGTCAATCCACACCCATATCCCGATCCCAGCGAAGACCGTCGCCAGCACCGCCTTCAAAGCTTGTCGGTCCTGCCAGTCTTCGAGTCCGGCCTGAGCGTTGTGTACCGATGCTGGAGCACTGGTCAGAAGCAGCCGGTCCTTTACGCGGAACATTACCTGCATAAGATCTGCCGGATTTGGGCCTGTTTCTTGCGGTCGTCCGCGGGTACCACATGCCACACGAGCAACTGCACGAGATCGTCAGCTTCGCACTCGACAACAACCACGAGCTGCTTCTGGCGGCAGACGGTTCTTCAACGGGCAACGCCCTGCTAGTTGGTCGCACCACCTGTTCGCCCATTCCCAATCAGCTTGCATGACCGGCGGCACGATCGGCGCCAGTGAATTCTGTTTGGGCCCAAATCCAGCCGGCAATTCTCGTCGATCAGGTTGCTAGAACTTTGTCTCGTGCCCTGCGAAGCTTGGAGCCGACCTGTAGCAAGCGTCGAATCTCTCCGGGGTCTATGCCCAATGCGTCGGTGGCTTGCCTGTTCTCGCTGCATGGGCCCAGTACGGCGGACAAGAAAGACCTGAGTCTGGAGGCGTCGGCGATTGCGTGAGGACTTCCGTCTTGGGTCGATCTGGACTCCGCCCGGTGGACAGCTTCCTCCCTTGCTCTTTGAATCGCTTTTTCCATCTCGAGGAATTCGGCGGCGATGTCAGGGTCGAGGCTCGCTCCAATCAGGGCAGGTTGGGCCTCGTCGTTCTGAGAGTTCTTAGATTTTGAGATGATCATCTCGCTTTCGTCAGTCGCTTTCGAGAGTCAGTTCCGATTGCTTCCAGCCCATTGTTCTTATTGAGATTCCTTGTGTCAAGGTTATCTCTTGTCGAGAGGAGGATTGCTGGTAGGTGAAGGGTCGCCTCCGTAGAGTTTGCGAATGAGATCCTCATTATTTACCACTGATGTCAGTCTTATGCCAAGTATTCGGTAGGCCAGCCGAAGCATCGGCAGGGCTGCCAGATAGCGATCAGGAGTTAGTGCATTTGCCGTAGGCGACTTGAAGGACAGAATGCCAATAGGCCGGAAGTTTGAAGGGCTCTGGATCTCGCGGACGTAGATCACGACGCTGAGGATTGACTTTACATACACTCTTTGCTCACGGTCTGGGCGATAACGCGCGTCGGGGATCGCTCCCTGCTCGGAAAGCCACTTGTCCGTGTCCTCGATGCAATCAAAACAGTTGTCGTGCATTGCAAGGTCGTCTCTTGCGGCGCGAAACCTCTCTATTAGCCAGTCCGGCCGTTCTCCCGGGGGTACCGGCTTGGCCGCAACATAACCCTGGCGACGAGGGATGTAGGTTATGACCGGCAGGAAGAAATCATTTTCTGGGGGCAGCTTTAAGAGAAGTTCACAACGTATCTGCCCAGGACGAGCCTCCCTGTCAAGGAGCATTGCGCAAAACTGTAAAAGGCCGTAGAGGTATCTGCGCAGCTCCATCGGAGAGTAGTGCTCGGTGATTCCCGGATCTAGTATGGCCTTCTCCATTGGCTCTCGCAGGGTCTGGACCATGAGGTCCATAGCCGCTGTTCGCACCTTCCGGGGGACGTCTGCCCGTGACTCTGTCAATTCATCGGACGTCAACTCGTCCAATTCCTGCATGAGTTGATCGAGTTGTTGAAATGTCTGCTCGAGTAGTTCGGACAGGTCGGAGTAGTCGCTCGTTAGGCGGACAAGTCTCCGAGCGATGGCAGCCTGATTCTCTAGCTTCTTTCCAACTCGATAAACCGTAGCCAGAATCGTAAGTAGGCCATAGGAAACTATTATGCCTATGATGTATGGGGTGGATTTCACGACAGCAAAGTTGGCGAGAATAGGGTAGAGGGTCGTGCCGAAAGCAGCCAGCAAGGCGACTGGAGCAGCAACGCGAACCGCCTGAGCCAGAGAGAAGTCGCCACCAAGTGAAGATGCTAACTCGAGCAGAGAACTCTCTTCTTCGTCTGAGTAATTGGCCGCACCCGATGCAGGCATTGGACCCCCCAATTGATTCCCGAGAGTGATTCAGTGAGCATTAGACCCGCTGATGCTAGACATTATCGATTTAGGAGTCAACAAAGCGTCATCAATTTTGAAGACGAAAATGGGGCGTAAGTGGTAAGTAGGCAAAGTGTTTTTGATCCATTCCTCTGACCGCCATGGATTGCTGACCCATTGATTGATTTGACATTGGCGTCTGGCTGCACCTATCCTGCTGATCCAGGAAATTGCCGGAAAAAGGAGGAAATAGCAGGATGCAGCGGGGTCGCATGAGTAATGCCAGATTCTGGGCAGGGCTGAGGAGTGGCTTCTTCTTGCCGGCTAATTTTGGGGCTTGCTAGAGATGCCACCTAAGAAAAACGACGAACCATCGGTGAGTCCGCAGCCTACGCTCCGAGGTCGGAATGCTTGGGTGTTCGAGCGTCTACATCAGGCGCGCGGCGGCTCTATTGCGGAAGTTGCGGCGTGGATGATGGATCGGTGGATTGATGGTGATGGTATGGAGGTGCTGCGGCGGAACTACGATATTGACCCTAGAGACTACTCGAAAGAATCAAATGTCGTCTCGATCAAAGCCGGAAAACGGTAAGTACGCTGCGGTTCAGCATCGGTGGCGTACAGTTAGATTGGATCTTGAAGAGAGAAGGAGTCAACTTTCGACCCCTGATCCAATAGGCGAGGGCAGGTTGCTCTCGGCCCTTTCATCCGCTCTTGATTCACACGGTCCACGGTCTTCTAGGGATTCCGATGGGAAGAATCGTTCGGTCGACCTCGATCTGGCACGCGTCCGGGTCGGTACGGCAAAGTTGCTAGCCGAGGGGTCGCTCACCCTGAATGAGCGAAATGCGGCAGGAAATCTCAAGCGTGAATTGCGCTTGAGGATTGCAAAAGCGCATGAGCGCGAGAGTCTTCTTTTGGGTCCTCTAGCTTCGACGCAGGGCAGCACGCAGGCGAAAGGGAGGGCCAAGGGCTTCTCCACTTTGACTTCTAGAGCGCTGCGTCTACTTGGCAAGGTCGAGAGCGATGGAGTCCTCTCGCACCAAGATTCCGATGAACTCCTTGCTCTGGTAGGCGGCGGTGATGTTGATGAGATCGCGGAAACCCTGTCTCAACCCGACGACTGTCCTAGTCCTTCGGATCCTGAGCCAGGAATGAGTGCTGAGGCGGGAGCAACCGAAGAATCTGAAACTTCTTCTGGTAGAGACGAGCCTCTGATCTTCCCGATCGCCACGTCTCGCTGATTCTGAGAGGCGTCGTAGCAGTAGTTGCCCTAGAGTACAAGTGAACTTGAGCCCGGCGCCGAGAGCGGCCCGGCAGGAGATCATCCGGCGCCGGCCTGATCCAGCGCCTCGAACCGCTCCAGGGCCTCGCGGGTCCAGCGGGAGTTTGGGCCTTTCATCTCCATTAGGTTAGTGGCGCTCTCTTCAAGGAGGGGGCGGGCTTCTGCCGTTCGGCCCTGCGCGGCCAGCGCGGCGCCGAGTAGGCTTCGCAGGTCATGGTATCGCCAGGAAGAGGAGGGGAAGGGTGTGTCGTCGCTTTCGAAAAGGGGGCGGAGTACGACTTCAGCCTCGGCGGACTTGCCAGAAGCAAGGAGCATGGCTGCGTAGTGGCGGTCGATGGCGGCGGCGTCTCTTGACCCGGGCTTCTCAGCCTGAATGGTCGCGCGCGCATCAACAATCGAGGCTCGAGCTTGGTCCAGATCGCGCGAGTCTCTTCTTCCAAGGAGTGCTGAGGCCAATCCGGCTTGTACGCGGGCCGTTCGCCAGTCGCCGGCTCCGTGCAATTTGAGACGAGTGGTCAATAATTCTCGGTAAAGAGAAATCGCACCGTCAAACCGACCGGAGTCGTTTAGCAAGGCGGCGAGGTTCGACTGCGAACGCTCGATCAAGAGACTCGCAGGATCGACCTCGATTCGGATCGACAGCGATTCCCTGAGCATTGCCTCTGCCTCAGCAATCCGTCCCGTCTCCCACAGGAAGATTCCGAGTTGGTTCAATGTCCTTGCGGTTTCCATTGATCGAGGTCCGATCAATGTTCTCCTGACCGGAAGAGAACGCCGATACTGTATCTCTGCCTTTGAAAGTTCGCCCAGGTCCTTCCATGCCCCAGCTAGATTGTGGCGGATATCGGTTATCTGCTCGGCCGTCTCTGGCCTTGCGGGACTCAATGTCTGGAGAGCTTTTCGGTAGAGGCGAATGGCTTCCCGAGGGTGGCCGTTCTCGGCATATGCTCGTCCCATGTTGTTGAAGAGACCGCCCAGCTCCAGTTCATTCTGCGAGCCCGATGAAATATAAAGGCCTTCTGCTTGCTTGAGAGCTTCTCTTGCGGCTTCGAACTCTTCGATGCCCAGTAGGATCTTTCCCAGGTCCTGCAAGATGTCCGCGAGATCCAAAGGCCTAAAAGAGTCGCTCTCGTTGATCAGCGCTCTGAGAGCATCTTGGGCGGATGCTTCGGTTGACCGCTCCCGGGTCGGATCGATTAGCTCGAGCAGGCTGCCGTAGGCCTCTTTCCAACCCTCCGCTCGATTCTCTTCGAGGCCGGATCGCACCCGCTCTCCCAGGAACAACCCCAGCCCCACCAGCACCAGCACCACCACCCCCAACCCCACCGCAAGCTCCTTCCTCCGCCTCCGAATCAACCGCCCCGCCACGTACTTCCACGAATAGGGCTGCGCCGAGACCGGCAGCTTTCGCAGGTGCCGGTCGAGGTCGGTGCTCAGGGCGTCGGCGGAGGTGTAGCGGTCTTGGGCGTCCCAGGCGAGGGCCTTGAGGGTGATGGCGTCGAGGTCGCCTCGGACTTGCTGACGCCGGTCTTGGGCCGCGGCTTTGGCCTCGGGGGTTTCGGCCTGGGCAGCCTCTGCCTGGAGGACTCGGCTGGGCAGTGGCAAGGGGTCGTCGGCGTGGGCTCGGGGCTCCGGGGCCTTGCCGGTCAGCAGCAAGTGGAGCAGGCAGCCGAGGGCGTAGATGTCGCTGCCGGTGGTGACGTTGCTGCCGGCGACGAGCTCGGGGCTGGAGTAGCCGGGGGTGCCGAGGCGGACGGTCAGGGAGCGGGTTTCGTCGTCCGGGCTCTGGCGCAGGACTTTGGCGATGCCGAAGTCCAAGAGCTTCGGTGTGCCGTCGGCGGTGACGAGGATGTTCGAGGGTTTGAGGTCGCAGTGGACGATCAACCGCTGGTGGGCGGCGTGGACGGCGTCGCAGATCTTGCGCAGCAGTTCGATGCGGGCCGGCAGGTCGAGGTTTTCTTCCTGGCAGTAGTGGTCGAGGCGCCGGCCGTTGACCGGCTCCATGACCAGGTAGGGCAGGCCGTCTTCGGTGGTGCCGCCGTCGAACAGGCGGGCGATGTGCGGGTGGTCGAGGCCGGCGAGGATCTGGCGTTCGCTGCGGAAGCGGCGCACGAAGTCGCCGGTGTCGAATCCCCGGCGCAGGATCTTGATGGCGACTTTCTGTTCGAACCCCCCTTCGATACGGCTGGCCTGGTAGACGACGCCCATGCCGCCGCGGGCGATCTCCGCATCCAGCCGGTAGGGACCCATGCGCTGGCCGGCGCGGTACTCCGGTGACCGCCCGGCGATGAGGTCGAGCAGTGGGGATTCGAGGTCGGTGGTCTCGCTCTCGAGGGCCAGGTAGCCCTCGATCTCCGCTTTGAGATCGAGGTCGTCACCGCAGGCGCTGTCCAGGAAACTGGCGCGAAAGTCCGGGTCGAGATCCAGCGCTCGATCGAGCAGCGGCTTGATCTCGGGCCAGCGGTTGTCGGTCATGGATGAGCTTGGAGAGTCTTGGATAGCGTGATTTTAGGGCGGGGCTTCTGGCGGTGGCTCCTCTTTCTCTAGCGTATTCATGAGTGCTCACGGATCAGTGGGTTCAACTTTCTTTTTGCTTTCAACAAGGCGCTTCTTGAGCCAGTACCTTGCCGTGCGCCAGTCGCGTTTGACGGTGGACTCGGAGATTTCCAGCAGTTCCGCGATCTCCGCCACCTGCAAGCCGAGAAAGTACCGCAGCATGACCACCCGTGCCTGGCGCGGGTCGACCTCTTCCAGCTCTTCCAGGGCGGCGTTCAGGTCGAGGATCTGGGCGCTGGAAGGCGTGGACGAGAGCAGGCTCGCGATGCCTGTGTCCAGAGGCAGGTCGCCGGTGCCTCCGCCGCGTTTGCTCGCATTGCGCTTGCGGGCGTAATCCACCAGAAAGTGCCGCATGACGTCGGCGGAGAAGTTGAAAAAGTCCTTGCGATTCTCCAACTCGACTTCTTTCTGACCGCGCAGGCGGAAGTAGACCTCGCTCACCAGGGCCGTGGGTTGCAGAGTGTGGGTGTCCGACTCGCGCTGAAAGAAAAACCGCGCCATGCGGTGTAGATCGTCGAACACCAACGGCAGCAGCCGGTCGAGAGCTGCGCTCTCGCCCCCGCTCCAGGCTCGCAAGAGGCCGGTGATCTCGGAATTTTCCGGGGTCATGGCGGCCGAGTATACAGCCCTTCAAGGTGTTCGGACTTCCCCCTTTCCGCCATTTCGAGGCGTCGTTGTCAAACATCCGGCCACTTTCCGGAAGGCGTCGTTAGATCCCCATTGAGGTCGCTGCAAGGCGCGCCGAGATCTCCACGTGAACTGCCCGATTTTGATCGGGACCCCTGGATTCACCGAGGACCCTCCGGGGTCCTCGAGGAGGTGTCATGTTCTTGCAAATCGGTAGGAAGGCTTGTGGTTCGTCGTGGTTTGTGGGTTGGGTCCTTGCGCTGTGGATGTGTGCTCCCGTCGGCGCTTGCGAAGGTGCCTGGGCGTTGGCCGCCGGGGAGAAGTTGGCCTGGAGCGGCAGTCCGGACGCCGAGGGTGAGGTCTTCGCTCTGCGGGTGGAAGGTCCCGGCTGGTTGGCGGTGTCGGTGGATGCCGTGGGGCTCGACGGTGTGTCCCACCCGGTGTGGATCGAGGCGCACCGCGGTTCCTGCGATGCCGCAGCGGAGAGTTCTCTCGGCAGCGGTTTGATCCGGGTCGGCGGTGCTGGCACGGTGTTTCTGCGGGCCGGTCTGGTGTCGGTGAAGCACGCCGGCGAGCCGCTGGACCTGCGACTGACCAGCGAGCTGTTCCCGGCGGTCGTCCGCCGGATCTCCGGCCGGACCGGTGACGGCAGTGGTGATGGCGATGGTGACGGCGGCGATGACACCGAGGAGGAAGACGACGAGGTGCTTCCCCTGATGTCGCCGGAGAACTGCCCCGATTCGATGCCTGCGGCGGCGGGTTTCTGGACGCCGATGTACGGCGATTTGCCGGTGACCCTCGGCCGGATCGCCGGTTCGACCGGCGACGGTGGGGGCGGCGACGGCGGCGGTGATGGCGGAGGCGATGGCGGCGATGACACCGAGGAGGAGGACGACGAGGTGTTGCCCCTGGTCGCGCCGCCGGTGAAGTGTCCGACGGCCTCTCCGGCGGTGTCGGCCCCGGCGCTCACCGCCTCGCTGGGTATCCACTGCGGTGACTCCGATGACTTCTCCTTTTGTGCCCGGCGCCTCCGTTTCGGTCGTGCGGTGAAGGGCGCTTTCGAAGGCGCTGAAGTCGTCGATCGGGATGTCTACCGTTTCTCGTTGGATACGGCTCGCACCGTCGAGGTGCAGGCGATGGGAGTGGCCCGCTGGGCGCTCGTCGATGCCTTCGGCCGCACGCTGGCCGAGTCCGGCGACGATACCCGTTTCCTGGCGGCGAGGCTGCCGCGGGGTGACTACTTCCTGCGGGTGGAGGGCTCTGTCGGGGATTACCGGTTGATGCTGCGAACGGCAGCTCACCGCTAGGCAGGGCAAGCTAGGTCGCCGGCGGTCGTTCTCCGCGGTCCTGGGGTGTAGGTGCGCCTCGGGGCCGCGGTTTCTGCTGCCGTCTCGTTCGTGCCTTTGAACCCCTAAGGGTTGAGGCGCCAGATGGTGAAGTTGAGGAACGCCGCGAACGATACCCAGGCCAGGTAGGGCACCAGCAGCCAGGCGGCGAGCTTGTGGACGCGTCCGAAAAGGCCGATCGTCAGCGCGATGGCGATCCACAACAGGCAGACCTCGGCGAAGGCCCCGGCGAGCTGGTGGAGGCCGAAGAAGATCCACGACCACAGGGCGTTCAAAACGAGTTGGACCGTCCAGGTGGCGAGGGCGGTGGCGGTGGGAGCCTCCGGCTGCTTTTTCCCCTGTCGCCAGACCAGCCAGGCGCTGGTCGCGATCAGGATGTAGAGAACCGTCCAGACGGGCCCGAAGATCCAGTTGGGTGGATTCCAGCTCGGTCTGTTCAAGGCCTCGTACCAAGGGCCCGGGGTGAACTGGGCGCCGAAGGCCCCGGCGGCGAAGGCGGCGACGAGGAATCCGGCGAGGGCGAGGAGATGCTTCGGCATGGCGCCGAGTTTAGTCTACTTTTCTCGTCGTCAACCTACTGCGAGGCCGAAGACCGTGGAATCTGCTGCACCAGCGTTGGAAGAAGCGGCACGGCTCCGTCGGCGACCGCATAGGCGCCGTCTTCGGCATGACCACCCGGGCGCCTGTGGTTCCTCGCGTACCGGAAGGGGAAGTCAACCTTACCCCGTTAGCGGACTTTTGAACTTTTCTCGCGGCCAGGGCGTCTCCGTTTCGAACCTCGCCACGAAGGCGAGAACCGAACACTGAGACTTGAACGAAAGATCACCGCGATGAAACCGATCCGCTACCCCCTGCTCTGCTTCGTCCTTCTTCTCTTCGCCACCTCGGTTGCCGCAACCGCTGAGGAACTCACCGTGGACCGCCCTTCGGGCGTGCCCGGAGAGTTTCGCCTAGCCGTCGAAACAGTAACGGTCGAGGGTCCCGACCGGCAGGAACGGGAGGTGGAGGTTGAATCCGGCACTTGGCTGGTGCCGGAGAATCGCCGACGACCGGAAGGTCCCGCCGTCTCCATTCCTTTCTACCGGCTGCGCTCCACGGCGCCGCGGCCGGCGCCGCCGATCTTCCTACTCGCCGGCGGTCCCGGTTCGTCGTGGATCGACCGGTTCGAGAATCCCGAAAACTTCGCTGAGGCCTGGTGGTCGGCTGTGCCTCGTTTTACGTCATCGCCTTCTCCAGGTTGGCGGAGACGGTGGTGGATCTGACCTGGGCGGTCATGGTCCTGGTGATGACGACCGGCGCCCTCGCCTTGGTCGCCGCCTCGATCGCCTCCTTGATCTGGCGGTTTCGCTCCCGCACCCCCAGTCTGAAGGCGATCGAACGCCGCTTGAATGCCTTGGAGCGGCACCTGGCGCCGGCGGAACCGGCCGACTAGCAGATGGATTCGATGGGCAACGGCTCTTGGACGTAGAATGCGCCAAGGGCCCGAGCCCCGCGGGGCATTGGGTCGGACAACGAATCACCAACTCTGTAGGAGTCTACCCATGCGTTCCTCCGTGAAGCACACGTTGCTCGCCTTCTGCTGTGTCGTCCTGCTGCCGGCCGTTGCCCTAGCGAAGAAGAACAATCCGAACCTGGCCCTGCGCTTCACCCCGACCACGGCGGTGGCGGAGGCCAACTCGGTGCCGGCATCGGCCATGCGCGACGCTTCCGTCGGCGTGATCGTCAGCGACGATCGCGGCGGCGATGGATCGATCATCGGCTCGCGCACCGATGACGACGATCGGCGTTTCGATCTCAAGGCCACCAACGATCTCGCTGGTCACATCGAAGCGGCTTTCGAAAAGCAGGCCCGGGACTGGGGCTACTCCGTCGCTTCCGGACCCGCGGACGCGGATATCGTGCTGGTCGCCAAGACCACCCAATTCGGCGTCGATGAGACCAATCAGGCGGTGGGCGCGAGCTACGAAGCGCAGGTCACCCTGGAGGTGGAACTGCGGGACCGCTCCGGCAAGAGCCTGTGGTCGAGTTCGGTGTTTGGTGACGCTAGCCGCTACGGCAAGAAGTTCAGCGCCGACAACGCCAACGAGGTGCTGAGCGACGCCCTGGCGGAAGCCTTCGCCGAGGCCCTGAACGATTCCGCCCTGCGCGACGCCTGGATCGGCAAGGCCGGTACTTCGTCGTCCGGCGACGCCACCGCCGCCAAGGCGACAGCGCCGATGACGCCGGAGAAGGCTCTCTCCGAGGTCAAGAGCCTAATGGACAACGACATGGACGAGGCGACCGTCGTCGACTACCTGCGCGCTCGCCGCCTCACCCGGGCGCTGGGTGCCGACGACCTGGGCGCCTGGAAGGAAGCCGGGGTGCCGGAGTCGGTGATCCGGGTCGCGATGACGATGCCCGTCGGCTGAGGTGTCGAAGAGGACAGCCCGGGTTCCCACCATCCTGCTGCGACTCGCGGTCGATCACCTGCGCGAGTCGTTCATGATCACCGGGGTCGAACTCGACGAACCGGGTCCGCAGATCGTCTTCGTCAACCGCGCCTTCGAGCAGCTCACCGGCTACTGCCGCGACGAAGTGCTCGGCAGGACGCCGCGCTTTCTCCAGGGGCCGCTGACGGATCGCTCGGTGCTCGACCGCCTGCGTCGTTCGCTGGAGGACAGGACGTCCTTCACCGGCGAGGCGATCAACTACCGTAAGGACGGCACGCCGTTCGTGATGTCCTGGTACGTCGAGCCGATTGCCGATCCGGAGACCGGTGCGGAGTACTTCTTTGCCTTGCAGCGGGACGTCACCGAGCTGCAGCAGCAGCGAGCCTTGCGGGTGATGGTGGATCAGCTCTCCGATTCGGTGGTGATCTTCAACGGTGTGGGGCGGGTGTCTTATGCCAATCGGGCCTATCGCGAGTGGAGCGGACTGGACGAACCGGAGGTGGTAGGTCACCCGGTCTGGACACTCTTTGGCAGCCCCAAGGGACGCTCCGAGCTGCGGCATGCCCGGCGGTCCTTGTCCGCCGGCGAGAGCTGGCAGCAGGAATTCGCGACCACCCGGCCGGCGAGGGCCGAGGAGTCGCCGAAAACGGCGTTTCTCTCGACCTCCGTGTCGCCGGTTTTGAACGTCGAGGGAGAGGTCCAGGAGTTCATCGCCCTCGCCCGGGACGTCACCGAGCGCCGCCGCCTGGAGTCCATTGCCGAGGCCTACAACCTGTACGACAACCTGGGCTTTGTCTTCTCCGGCATCCGCCACGAGCTGGGAAATCCGATCAATTCATTGAAGGCGGCCTTACGTCTGGTCAGCGATTCTTCCGACACCATGCCGCGAGATCGGCTGAGCGACTTTCTCCGGCGCATGACCGGCGAGGTCGAGCGCATCGAGTATCTGCTGCGGTCTCTGCGTACCTACAACATGTTCCAGCGGCCGCGTGTGGAACGGGTCGATATGAAGAAGTTCATCGCCTCCTTCCATCGGCTGGCGCAGCAGGATGCGGAGCGGCGCTGCGTCGAATTCGAGGCCAAGGCGTCGCGCGGTGCGGACTTTGCCTATGCCGATCCGCAGGCCCTCGTTCAGGTGCTGTTGAATCTTTTCTCGAATGCCTTGGAGGCGGTGGTCGAAGAGCCAGAGCCTCGGATTTCCCTCTCCGTTCGGCGCAAGGGCCAGCAGCTCATCTTGACGATGGCGGACAACGGGCCGGGACTGAGCCGCGACCAGCGCGCTCATCTCTTCAAGCCCTTTTTCACCACCCGCTCCAGGGGTACGGGTTTGGGCTTGGCCATCACTCGCCGATTGCTGCTGCTGATGGGCGGCACCATCGATTTGCGCAACGGCAGAATCGGTGCCGAAGCGGTATTGACTCTCGACCGGAACTCACCGGCCGAGCGGCGCTAGTCAAAGCGCCCGTTGTGGCCTAGGACTTGGAAGACGAAAATGACCGATCCCGCCCGACCCCCCGCCATTCTTGTCGTCGACGACGAGGGACTTTTCCGCGCGACGGCGGTTGAGAAACTGTCCGGTTTGTTTCCGGAATATCGCTTCTTCGAGGCCGCCGACGGCGCCGCGGCACTGCGCCGGGTCGAGTCCCACGGCCTGCTCGATTCCGGGGAGTTGAGCGTGGTGGTGACCGACATCCAGATGCCCAAGATGGGAGGTACGGAACTCCTGCTCGCCCTCCAAGAAGGTGGGTTTCGGGGTCGCTCGATCGTCGTCACGGCCTTTGGCGACGATCGGCTGGAACGGCGGGTCCGCGACCTGGGCGCGCTGATCTACTTGGAGAAGCCCCTCGACCTGGAGGATCTGGCGCATGCCGTGCAGGATGCGGTGGAAGGCGCGCGGTCGCGGGTGGAGGGAGTGACCCTGGCGGGCTTTGCTCAGCTCTTGGAACTCGAGGGCAAGAGTTGTCGCCTGTGGGCTTCGAATCCCGAGGGTACCGGCGAACTCTACTTCGAGAACGGCTCCCTGCGATCCGCCCGCACGGGAGAACTGACCGGCGACGCGGCGGCGCTCGAAATCTTCGGTTGGCGGCAGGAGTCGCGTTTGGATCTGCTGTCCGGCGTCACCCGCTCCGAGCGCGATGTCACCTCGGCTTTGAACCTCCTGCTGCTCGAAGCGATGCGCCGGCACGATGAAGAACAAGTAGGCGGTAGTGCGCAAGAGGACCCCTTTGCGATGTTCGAAGGGGTCGGAAGGGATCCTGTGGGAACGTCAGACTTGATGAGAGAGGAGAAGGCAGTGACCTCGCCGCAAGAAGCGATGGAAGATGCGATGGAGATCGAGGGCGCCATCGGCGTGGCCCTGGTGGATTTTGAAAGCGGCAGGAGCCTCGGTCAGACCGGCGGCGGCGATGCTCTCAATCTGGAAGTGGCCAGCGCCGGCAATACCGAAGTGGTGCGGGCCAAGATGGAAACGATGGCCAACCTCGGCTTGGAGGACGCGATCGAGGACATCCTGATCACCCTCGGCCGGCAGTACCACATCATTCGGCCTTTGAAAACGGCGCCGAGCCTGTTCCTGTACCTTGCACTGGAGCGCAGCAAGAGCAACCTGGCGATGGCCCGGCGCCAACTCGCCTCGATCGAACGTAACCTTGATCTATAGCCACCGCTATTCGACAACGCTCCGCATTGCGCGCAGATCGCTTCGGCGCAGCGAACCCGAGCCCGAAGGGCGAGGCGGCAGCGAAGCTGCCGAGGATGGGTTGAAGCCTGCCAGCTAACCGCCGGCCGCGTTGGCGATCGCGTCGAAGGCCTTTTCCGTGTAGCCCTTCGGGGCCTCGTAGGTGCCCGAAGGGGCGTCCTTCTCTTCGACCTTCTGGAGTTCCTCGAAGGTCTTGAACGTGGTGCCCCGCAGATCGATCGCCGTCTCCGTCAGCACCGGGAAACCGGGGATGGACTGAAGCTTCTCAGCCATTCCCTCGCCGCCGGGCTGGAGTTCCGCCATGCGCATCGAGAGCTGCCGGAAGGTCTCGTAATCGAAGTCGAGGTCGGTCGTCATCCACAGCACGGCGTTCACCACCATGCCGGTGGCGTTCGATAGCGTCAGGTTCCAGCGCTTGGTCTGCCAGTCGCCGATGGTGCGGGTTTCGTCCGTCTCGGTGACTTCCACTTCCATCTTGAACATCGGCAGCATCGCCTGCATGTCTTCGGGCACTAGATTGGCGAGATTGACCGGTAGATCTATGGGACTGAAGGTCTTGGCCTGGTGGTCGATCACCACCAGCCGGTCGGGATTCTGGGTGAAGATCATGGTCGTCTTGTCGTCGCGGCGGCTGACGCGCTTGTCGCCGAGCCACACTTCCACCGTGCTGCTGCCGGTTTGGGCACCGGGGAGGTTCCCCTCTTGGCGATTCTCGAGGGTGAGGAGGGTATCGGCGGCGGCCGGCAGGACCAGTAGAGCGGTCGCCAGAGCCGCGAAGAGCAAGGCGCGAAGGATGTTGTTTTTCAAGGTGTTTCTTCCTTTCGGAGGTTGAGGGTCGAGGAGGGTGGGTCGAAGGTTTGACCACTCTTGATGCTTCGACGCCACTGTCCAAATCTTTAAGCAGGATCGATGCCGGGGTGACTCCCGCTCAGGGCCGCGAGATCTTCTCGTGTGTCGATGTCGCGCCAGCACGGGATGAGTTCCTCCGGTACCGGCACGACCGCGACTTCCCTGCGCGAAGCCAGCCGGCTCGGGCCGTGGTGTCCGGCTGCCAGCAGGGTTTCGAGCAGTCGTCGCGCTGGCGGCTCGTAGAGCGCGAGCAAGGGCTGCGGATGGGCGTCGTTTTCGCCGGGAAGGCCCGGGAAGATCGCCCAGCGTTCCGGCCGCCGCTCGGAGATCAACCATTCCACGGCTGGCGGTTGGATGTGCGGCAGATCGCAGGGCACGAAGATCCAGCAGCCTTCCGGCCGCTTTCCGAAGGCCGTGAGCATGCCGGCGAGGGGGCCGCGTGGGGCCTGGTCGCCGGCCACCGTGCGATCCGGCCAGCGGGGAAGGTCGGCGAGAGCCCCGGCCACCTCACCCGCTCCGAGGAGAACCACTTCGTCCACCCACGGCGCGAGGGCTCGATGGGCTCGCTCGGCGAGGGTGGAGCCGCCGTGGGTGACGAGCTGTTTCGGCTGGCCGAGGCGGCGGCTTGCACCGCCGATCAGCAGTCCGCCGAGGGGGCGTGCTTCGCCGGGCACCGATCAGTCTCCTGCGGCGGTCGCCGGTGGGGCTTTCTTCTTGCGCACGTAGAGCACTTTCTCGACCCGCGCCACGACCTCGCCTTCCGGGTTGAGCACATCGACGTGGAGCAACGGCTCGACTTTACTCTGGGTCTCGGCCTGGTGCCGAATCTGGTCGATCTCCTCGTCCGAGATGCGGAAGGTCGCCTCGACGGTGCCGCGCCCCGGGCGCACAAAGCGGATGGTGGCGGCCTTGTCCCACACGATGTAGTCCGGTCCCAGCCGATGGGCGAGAAGGAGGACGTAGAACGGGTCGCACATCGAGTAGAGCGACCCGCCAAAATGGGTGCCGAAGTAGTTGCCGTTCCAGAAGTGGAGCTTCATCCGCACCCGGATGAGGCCGCCTTCGAGGTTCATCTCGCGCACCCGGATACCCGCCCCGAGGAAGGGCGGGTAGATCCGGATCAGCCGGAGGCGAAAGCGCTGGAGCCATCGCCCCCGCTTGGAGCCCACGGAAGCGTTAGTCCAGGCGCAGGCTGCCGAGGAGCTGGCCGAAGGCTTCACGCTCCGCCGCCAGGGTGGCGTCCGGGCCGGTGGCCTTGAAGAACCAGGGGCCGCCCGGTCCCTCGACCACCGCTGCCAGCATGCGCGAGTTCGGCTGCGGGCTGGTCGGGCCGGTGCCCATGCCGCTCGGCAGCAGGGTGCCCGCCACTTCGAGGGTGGTGATCCGGAGACCACTCGATTCGAAGGTCTCGCGCTGCGGCGAGGTGCCCGGCGCCAGTTCCATCTGGCCGATCCAGCGCTCTAGATTGGCCTCGGTGCTGCCGCCCTGGCCGGGGAAGTGAAACAGTGCGATCTCCGCCGGGCCGCCGGGGCCGGGAATGGAGGCCTGCAGCTGGCGCATGGCCGAGCGCGGGGTTTCGCGGGTCCAGGTCTTGGGCAGGTCGAAGGCCAAGGTGCCCGCGGTGGCGTTGCCGCCGGCCGAGGGGTTGCGGGCGGGGGTGGCGAGGGGGTCGATCAGCGGCGGGCTTTGGGCGGTGTTCGTCGCCGGAGGGGCGGTGGTTGCGGCGCCGGTCTCCCGCTCTCCGGTTCCGCCGCCGCAGGCGAGGAGAGCAAATACTAGGACGGCGAGGGCCGTGCGGAGCATGAGGGTCAATCCTTTCTTTCGAGTGCGTCGTGGCGGTGGCCGGTCGATTGGCGGAAGCGCATGGGAATCGAACCCACCCCCCGAGCCGGAACCGACACGGGACTACGGTTTTGAAGACCGCGGGAGGCACCAGCCCCCGAGCGCTTCCTTTCTCAAAGTCTATACCTCAATGGCAGAGGTGCGTGGATCGGGGCGGCTTCCTCGGGGAGGGCTTGGGGGTGGATCGGGGGCGGCTTCCTCGGGGAGGGCCTCAGCGGGACCGGGCGAGGCTTTTCGACAGATGGGGCTTCGGCCTCGCCCTGCGCGCTCCGGGCGCACACCGTTCATGACTCCAAAGAACGACGCGAGCGCCCGGAGCCAGCTCCCGCTGAGGCCCTCCCCGAGGAAGCCGTTTCTTGCCTCTTCCCCGATGCACGCGACCAGGATTCGAGAGCTCCTTATTGGAGGCAAGACGACAGATCTGTAGGGGCCGCCCGCGAGCGGCCTGTGTTTGGGTTCCGAAGAGCGGTCAGGGCATGGAGAGAAACTGGGCTTGGTCGCCGGGAACTGCTTCCGGGGCGTCGGCGGGGCGGTGGAGGAGGGCGTTGGCTTTGCCGTAGGCGGCGAGGTCGTGGGAGCCCTTGGACTCCAGGAGATGGAGTTGAGGGGGATTGGGGTGGTCGCCTGGCGCGACCCGTACCGGGAGGAATTTGGTGCGGGCGCCCTGGGCCGGGAGATGGAAGGTGAGGGTGCCGATTTGGGCCTCGTCCAGCAGATCCGCCTCGTGGCCGGCGAGGCGACGGAGGAGGGGGAGGACGAAGAGGGTGAAACTGACCATGACCGAGGCCGGGTTGCCGGGTAGGCCGAAGACGAGGCCGCCCGGGTGGGTGGCGGCGACGAGGGGCTTGCCGGGTTGGATGGCGACGGCGTCGAAGAGGCTTTCGCAGCCGAGTTTTTCGAGGACGCCCTCGGCGTAGTCGTATTCGCCTGCCGAGACGCCGCCGCAGACCAGCAGGACGTCCGCCTCCAGGCCGCGGCGGATGTGCCGTTCGAGGATGTCCGGGTCGTCCGGCGCGATGCCGAGGGTCTCCGTCCGGTAGCCGCGGTCGGCGAGGGCCGCCAGCAGGAAGTCGGTGTGGGAGTCGCGCAGTTGCCCCGGCCGGGGTTCCCGCTCCGGCGCCACGACTTCGTCACCGGTGGCGAGGATGCTCACCGTCGGAGTGCGAATGACCGATAGTTCGCCGTAGCCGTGGGTGGCGGCGAGGGCGAGGGCGGCGGCGCGCAGGACCGTGCCCGCCGGCATGACCGGGTCGCCCACCTCGAGCACTTCGCCCCGGCGGCGAATGTGGCGTCGTTTCTCCGAGGCCTGGACGAAGCACACGGTGTCACCCCGCCGCTCGGTCCGCTCCACCGGTACCACCCGCTCGACCTCCGGTGGCACCGGCGCGCCGGTCATGATCTGTACGGCCTGTCCCGGGGGCAGGGCGAAGCCTGGCGGGTCGCCGGCGGCGACCGTTCCCGCCACCGGCACCGCCGCCCCGGCGGCGACGGTGCCCGCAATGCCGTAGCCGTCCATGGCCGATACGTCGGCCGGCGGTACGTCGACGGTCGCCCTCAAATCCTCGGCCAGCACCCGGCCCCGGGCGTTGCGCCGCGGCAGTCTTTCCGCCGGTAGCGGCGCGGTGGCGGCGCACAGCCGTCGCCACGCTTCGGGCGGTGAAATGGGGTGGGAACTCATCGTGCGGCTTCCGGGTCAGAGAAACAGTCTAAGGCAATGGCTGAGGAGAGCGAGCCCGGGTCCGCTTCGGTCGATGTCCCGAGGGATCCCCGGTGGAACACCCTGCTTCTCTGGAGTTGCTAGGAAGCTGGTATTCTCAGAAAATCGATATGTTCTTCTCTCGCCGGGCTGATGAGGGTTCCGGCATTTGTTGACCTGTGATCCGAGGTGACTCCCTGTCGTCCGCCGAAAAGAGTTTCCAGTACCGGGGTGATCTGGCAGAAACGGCCCTTCCGGAGATGCTGTTCACCATCGATCGTTTTCAGGTCGGTGGGGTGGTCCGAGCCGAGCGCGAAGGCGTGATCAAGAAGGTGGTGGTGGCGGATGGATGCGTGGTGCATGCGTCGTCGACGGATCTCAACGACAGTCTCGGCATGTACCTGCTGCGCAGCGGGGTGCTCACCCCGGCCATCGCCGGCAGCACCATGGAGGAGCGCGGGCAATCGGACCGCCGCTACGGCGAGATCTTGGTGGAGGGCGGCCACCTTTCGCCGCAGGAAGTGGCGGCGGCGATCGTCAAGCAAGTCGAAGCGATCGTCTGGAGCCTGTTCTATTGGCAGGATGGCCGGGTGACCTTCCGGATCGGTGAGTCGGAGGGCGCCAACATCCGGTTGCCGATGCGCCAGGTGATCCTCACCGGCATCAAGCGCGCTCCCAACGCCAAGGCGATGGTCGCTCGGCTCGGTCAGCGCGACACCCTGTTCGAGCCCTGCCACGAGACCGAGAACCTGATCGACGCCGGCCTCGATGCGGAGCAATACCAGCTTCTCCAGTTGGTGGACGGCCGCCGAACGCTGTATGAGATCTGTACCGAAGGTCCCTTCTCGGCGGCGGACAACGGCAAGCTGATGTACGCCTTCCAGGTTCTGCAATTGATTCGTGAGGTCTCCTTGGAGGAAAATGCGGTCGGGGAGCAGGCCGAAGAAACGACGCGATCCTCCGTCAAGATCCGGCTGAAAACCCCCGGCGGCCGGTTTTCGACCTAGCCTTTCCTGGCCGGGATTCGGAACGGGCGTCCTCCCAGGAAGTTTGCGGGAAGTCCCGATCGATCCACTTTGAAGATCCATGTGGAGTAGGTATGCCGATTTACGAATACGAATGCCAGGAGTGCGGTCGCCGCAGCGAAGAGATCCAGAGGTTCTCGGATCCCCCGCTGACCGAGTGTTCGCAGTGTGGCGGGGCGCTCAAGAAGCTCATTTCTTCTCCGGCCATTCAGTTCAAGGGTTCCGGCTGGTATGTCACCGATTACGCCAGGTCGAGCGGCGGTGGCGGCGAGAAGGGCGGCGAGGGCGAAAGCTCCGATTCCGGCAACGGCGATGAGAAGAAGCCCTCCTCCCAGAGCGAGGCGAAGAGCGGTAGCTCGAAGTCGTCCGGTGCCACTGAGAAGGCCACATCTTCGAATGAGTCGTAGAACAGGTCATCGGGAGCGTAGCTTTGCGCCGTCGAACGAGATGATTCCAGTGCTTTCTGACGAGGTCGGCGTGGAGCTGTCTCATGCTACAATGACATGCTGTCTTGTGGTTCAGTAGCCTGCGGGGGAACAGATCGAGGTGGCTCCGCGTTGCGGTGAACTGAGCTGCTCTGGCCCTCTGCCTGTGATCGGCCTGACTCCAATGATTGGACTACCAAAGACTTGCCGCCTGCCAGGAGATGATTCATGAAGACTAGAACGATGTCGCTGGCCCTGCTGGCCGGCTGCCTGTGCTTTGCCCTGCCGCTGACCCTCAGCGCAACGACCTTTGTGATGGTCTCCGATCAGGATCTCGCCGATCAGTCGGCGGTCATCGTCGAGGCCCGGGTGTTGTCGAAGGATGCTGCACCGGTTCCGGGCATTCCTTCGACGGACTACCAGATCGAGATCGCCCGGGTGATCAAGGGAGACGTGCCGGGCAGCAACTTGATCGTGCGGACCCCCGGCGGCGTCGGTCCGGACGGTATCGGACTCGAGCTATGGGGTGTGCCCAAGATGGCCGAGGGCGATCGCATGTTGTTCTTCTTGAGCCCGGCGACGGATGGCACCTTCCGGATCAAGCACCTCCTGCTCGGCGCCTTTCGCGATATCGATTGGCGCGGCCGTCGGGTGCTGGCGCGCCACCTGAGCGGCGCCCACGAGCTGCCCCTGGACGATCAGGACACGGCCCGTGCGGAGAACCGCGGCCCGCGGGATCGCGAAGCCTTCATCGAGTGGTTGACGGATCGGGGGCGCGGCGTCGAGCGGCCGGTGGACTACTTCGTCGAACTCCTGCCGACGGACGTCACGGCCTTCGAAGAGCACTTCACGCTGTTTGAAAATGAAGGTCGCAATTTGCGCTGGATCGCTTTCGACGGCGGCGGGACGGTGCGCTGGCGGGTGAACAGCTCCGGCCAGCCGGGGTTGACCCTGCAGCAGACCATCGACGCCTTCCGCGGGGCGATGCAGGCCTGGACGGGAGATTCGCAGAGCTTTGTCCGGCTCGCCTTCGGATCGTCCCAGACCACCACCCTCAACGGCGGCCTGACCACCTTCGACAGCACCAATGCCATTACCTTCAGCGATCCCAACGGCAATGATTCCTTCGATGCGCCCTTCAGTTGCGGTAGCGGCGGCGTTCTGGCGATCGGTGGGCCGTGGTTCAGCAATCAGCTCGACACCTTCCGCGGAGTGCAATACCAGCGCATCATCGGCGGCGACATCATCACCAACGCCGGCCTCGACTGCTACTTCACCCGTAGCGGCAACCCGGTGCTGGCGGCGCAGGAGCTGTTCGGCCACGAGCTGGGTCACACCCTGGGTTTCGGCCATGCCTGCGGTGACGACGAGAGTCCCTCCTGCGGATCCAGTGCTGTTCTGAACGATGCTCTGATGCGCGCCTTCGTGCACAATGACGGTCGCGGGGCGCGCCTCAACAACGACGACCGGGCGGCGTTGGGCACCCTCTACAGTGACGGCCAGACAACGGGACCGACCCGGCCGGCTGCCCCCACCGGCCTGGCCGCTATCCTGACCTCGGCCACTTCAGCCTCCGTGACCTGGACGGACAATGCCGACAACGAAACCTCCTACCGTCTGGAGATCAAGACCGGCGCCGGAAGTTTCGTCGAGGTGGGCGGCAGCCTGCCGCCGAACACCGATGAAGTGGTGGTGAACAACCTGGCTCCGCTGACCACCTACTCCTTCCGGGTGCGCGCCCGAAATGGCGGCGGTTTTTCTCCCTACTCGAACGAGGCTTCGTTGACCACCCCGCCGGACACGCCCAGCGCGCCCTTCGGTCTCGAGGCGGTCGCTCAGTCGCCGACGGCGGTGCGCCTGACCTGGAACGACAGCTCGGTCAACGAGACGCAGTTCGAAATCGAGTTGCGCTCGCCGAAGAGCGGCTATATCCCCGTCGGCACCATTGGTCCGAACACCGAGACCTTCCTGGTCGGCAATCTGGTGACCGGCCGGCCGTACACTTTCCGGGTGCGGGCGAGCAACACGAGCGGCAGTTCGGACTACAGCAACGAGGCCTCCGCCACCCCGCTGGCGGGCGTTACCGGCTGTACCAATTCGGCGGACAGCCTGTGCTTGCTCGACGATCGCTTCCGGGTGCAGGTGGACTGGCGTAATCAGTTTGCCGGCGGCCAGGACGGTAGCGGCCGTGCCCAGACGCCCTTCACCGGCGACAGCACCGGTGTCTTCACTTTCTTCAACGACATCAATGTCGAGCTGATCGTCAAGGCGCTCGACGCGACATCCATCGATCAGGGTTACTGGTTCTTCTATGGGGCTCTGTCGACGGTCGAGTACTGGATCACCGTGGTGGACACCGAGACGCAACTCTCGAACACCTACTACAACCCGCCCGGCGAGCTGTGCGGCTTCGCGGACACGCCGGCCTTCCCCGGCGATCAAGTCGTCGGTGGCAATGGCGGTAACCTGAGGGCGGCGCCGATCCCGCTGCCGGCGCCGGCTGTCGAGAGCGTAGGCGCCGCCACCGGCACCTGCGTGGCGAACGCCGAGACCCTCTGCCTGTTCGACGACCGCTTCGCGGTGACCGTCGACTGGCTGAACCACCGCAACCTGGACGAAGGCACCGGCAAGGCGGTGCCGGGTACCCGCGAGTCCGGCTACTTCTGGTTCTTCGGTCCGGAGAACATCGAGCTGGTCCTCAAGGTGCTCGACAACCGTCCGTCCGGCAACAATTTCTGGATCTTCTACGGTGCCCTGTCGGACGTGGTGTACGACATCACCGTGCGCGACACGGTGACCGGCCTGGAGACCACCTACTCGAATGAAGCCGGCAATTTCTGCGGCAACGCCGATACGGTGGGTTTGCCGGAGTCTGTGCTCACCGGCGGCGGGCGAATCGCGCCGTAGTTCCTACCTGTGGCGAAGTAACGGGCCGGAGTTGCGCGATCGTGCGCGGCTCCGGCTCTTTCCGTTAGGGGCTGGGGGTTTCCTCGCGCCGCCGGTAGAGGATGAGCTGCCGCTCGTCGCCCGGCGGGCCGAAGGCGGCGCGTTCCTCGTAGGCGCGGTCAAAGCCTTCGGTCTGGCGCACCGGTTCCATGAAGGCGTGGAGCTTGGTGCCGTAGAGCACCCAGGGCGTGGGCGAGGCGAGGAAGGCGCCCTTCATGTCCCCCTTCGCCACGTGCGGCAGCGCGGCGGGGCTCACCAGACCGAGCAGATCGTAGATTGGCCGCTGGCTGAAATAGGCGATGGTGCCCACCTCCACAAAGGCCGTCGCCTCGCCCGGCGGGACGTGCTCGAACATCCACTCACCTACCTCTTTGTAGAGGTCGAAGCGGGGGCGCGAGCGCGGGCCGGTCAGCAAGTTCTTGCCGTGCCGCGCCAGCGGCAAGGCGATGGGGGCGACGAGCACGCCGACCAGCGCCGCCGCCGTCGCCTTGGCCACCCATCCACGATCGAGAAAGCGGTGCGCCGAGCGGGCGCCGGCGCCGGCGGCGAAGGCCGCGCCGAAAAGGGTGGTGACGTAGGCGGGGATGGCGTACCAAGCGTAGAAGGGCACGCCCAAAACCGGGTAGGCCACCATCAAAGCCAGGGAGTAGAGGGTCAACACGCGCGTCGCCCGGCCGCCGTGGCGCAGCAGCAGCACGTGGCCGGCGAGGCCGAGGGCGGCGAGCCAAGGCACCGCCGGGCCGTTGAACATCTCCTGTAGGCGCAGGGCGCGGCTCCAGAAGTGGATGCCGCTGGCCCACACCTCCGGCAACCAGGCCGACTGCAGCCGCTTGGCGGCGAGGGTGGCCGGCAGGAAGGCGCCGAACCAACTGTGAGCGGCGATCAGTCCGACGGCTAGCAGCGATCCTCCGCTGACCCCGTAGCGCCAGGGCAGGCGCCGCTTCTCGACCCACAGCACCAGACCGAGGATGCCGACGCCGAGGGCGGCATCGGGCCGGCACCATACGGCGAAGCCGGCGAGGAGGCCGGCGCCCACCCGGGAGCGATCTGCCATGGCGGCGGCGCCGGTGAGGAGCGCCAGCACCACCGGTGCCTCGCCGCCGGCGTGGATCCAGAGAAAGGTGGAAAGGAGCAGAAAGGTGCCGGCAATGGCTGTCTCCGGCCGCCGCCGCGGAGTGTCCCGGTGAAGCACCCACACCACCACCCACAGGCCGGCGGCGGTGGTCAGCGTGCCGAGGCCCGGGATGGAGACGCGGGTGAGGGTGTGGAGCAATGAGAGGAGCAGGCCGACCCCCGGCGCGGTGGTACCGAAGACCCGCTCGCCGGGGTTGTAGACGAAGCCATGGCCGGCGCAGAGATTCTGGGCGTAGCGGTAGGTGATGAAGAAATCGTCGACGGCAAAGCCCCACATCCGCGCACCCACGTAGAGGACCAGGCATCCCCACAGGCCGGCGAGGCCCCATCGCACCCAGGCTTTGGTCGGCGGTGAGGCCGGCGGGCGGGGCTCGATCATCGTCCGCCCCCGGCGAGTCCGAACCGCCGCTTGAAGGTGAACCAGGCGTTGCGCAGCTTCCAGAAACGGCTCGCCTCCATCGCCGCCAGGCGGGCGGAGAGCTGGCGCGTTTCCTCGCTCGCCGCCGCCACCTCGGCGCCGTGACGCCGGTCGGCGGCATCGCGCTCGGCGGCCCAGCGCGACTCCCGCCGATGGAGTTCTTCCTGCAACCAGCGCAGGCGCTCTTCGCAGCAGCCGAGGGAACTGGCGAGGACCGTGGCGATGTGGACGATGTGCGACCGGCGGTGGTCAGCGGTCAGCAGCCGGATCACCAGCGGGTCCGTCGGCCGAAAACCCTCCGGTAGGGAGCCTTCGAGGGCCCAGCCGCAGCGCCACGTGCCGGTGAAGGCCGCCGCCTCGGGGCGGTCCAGGTCCACCGCGCAGCTCCCCCACACCTCGCCTCCCAGCCACACCTCCAGCGAGGCGCCACCGCTGGCGGAGGAATTCTTCGGAGGAGAACGAGAGTCCCCGGCCGTGAGTGCCGAGGTGGCCGCTGCCGCCCAGCCGGTCAGCCGCAGGCGTCCGCCGGGCAACACGTCGCAGGATTCGAGGAAGAAGTGCGGATCTCCCTCGAAGGTCGAGTCCCCCGGTGAGCTGAGGGGACCGCGCGGTCCGCGGGCGGCCACGTAGAGATCCTGAAAATTGCACAACCCCCGCGGCAGGCGGACAAGGCGGTGGCCTTCGCCGAGCGGGGTGGTTTGCCCCACCGCCTGTCGCACGAAGGCTTCGCTCACCCAGGCGGAGCCGTAGTCGTCACCGTCGTGGGACGAGCTCTCGCTGATCGGGCGAAAGGCGATGCCCTCCGGCGGTAGCTTTTGGTCCGGCGGCAGGAGCGAGGCGTCGTGGACGCTGAAGATCAGCAGGCCGCGCTCCGTCAGCAAGCTCGCCAGGCGATCCAGCCAGCCCTGGAAGCGGTCCGCCCGCAGGTGGCTGAAGAGCGAGGTGGCGAGGATCACGTCGAAGCGCTCCTCGCAGTGGAATTCCTTCGGGTCGACAGTCGAAGGAAAGCCTTGCACGCCGAGGGTCTTTCGCTGGAAAGCCACCCCCTCGTCGTAGAGGTCCGACACCCACACCCGCTCTGCCGGAATCGACTCCACGAGGAAACGTGTCACCCGGCCGAAACCGCTGGCGAAGTCGAGAAGCGAGTCGACGGACGCCCCCACATCCTCCGAATAACCCGTCCCAAAATGCCAGCGGATGATCTGGAGGTAGGCGTCGGCGATGGCGTGGCCGGAGCGAAGATAGTGCGCTAGGGCCTGGTCGCGATCTCCCCGGTGCTGATCGACCAGGAACGCGAGCATTTCGTCGGACGGGTGAACCGCCAGCCGCTCCGTCGGCGATGACGTCCCCAAAGCCTGCCAGAAGGCGGCGACGAGGGGACCGGGCGGAGAGCCGGCGGACTCCGAGGCCGGATGAGAAGGATTGGCCATGGCGAGCCGATTGTAGCCGCGGCGGCGCCGTGATCGGGGTGATTCCCTCGGTATAGGCTGCGCCCCATGTCCGCCTCCTTGCCGTCAATGTCCCTCGCGTCGATCGATGCGGCTTTGTGCCTTCGGCTGCTGATGCTGATGCTGGTCGCCCAGGTCGGTTGCGAGTTGCTGTCGCGGGCTTTGGGCCGGAGGCTCAGTCGATCTGCGCGCCTACTGGCCTGGTCGCTGCCCCTCGTCCTTCTCGCGCCCTGGCTGATGGCGCCGGCCGGCGGTGAGCGCCTGCTGGTGCCGACGGACGTGCTGCGCTGGCTGCCCGATGCGCCGCGGGTCGAGGCTCCGGGGCGTCACGACCTGCTCAACGACGCCATCTACCAGTTCCTGCCCTGGGAACTGGAGGTCCGCCATGCCCTCTCCGAGGGCCGGCTGCCGCTGTGGTCGGATCGGCTGGACGGCGGCAGTTCGCCCTGGGCGAATCCCCAGGCGGGCGTGCTGTCGCCCCTTCACAACCTGGCCCGGCCGATTCCGATTCAGCACTTCTTGCTCGCGATGCTGGTTTTGAAGTTGCTAGTGGCGATCCAGGGAAGCTGGCTGTTGGCGCGCCTCGCCGGGGCCGGCAACGGTCCCTCGCTGCTGGCCGGCACCGGCTTCGGACTCTCCGGCGGCATGATGGCCTGGGCGCTCTTTCCCCACACGGCGACTCTGGCGTGGGTGCCCTGGCTGGCGGCGGCCACCGTAGCGCTGGCCCGCCGCCCGCATCCGCGGCGCTTCGCCGTCACCGCTTTGATCGCCGCTCTGACGCTGCTGTCGGGGCATCCGGAGACCGCCGTCGCCGGTGCGGTGTTCGCCGGATTGTGCGGCTGGTGCCTGCGGCGCAGGGGCGCCTCGGCGGTGCGCGACGGCCTGGCCTTTGCTCGTTGGGTGGGAGCGGCGGCGGTGCTGGGAGCTGCCCTGGCGGCGATCCACCTGATTCCCTTCGCTCACGTCCTCGGCGACTCCCAGCGGGCCGCCGAAACCGTTGCCCGGCCGCTGCTCGAAGGCGCTGCCCTTCCCGCCGCCCTTCCCAAGGTCTTCGTGCCGGAGTTCGCCGATTTCTTGCAGGCGCCGGCTCATCCGCGGGCCTACGGTGTGCCCTATCGCGACGAGTTCCAGGGGCCGATCAACTGGGTGGATGCGAGCAGCGGATACGGTGGCCTGGTCGCCTGGGCCGGGGCTTGGATTGCGCTGGTGGGCTGGCTGGGATTCGGTGGTCTCGGGCGGGCGATGATCCAAAGGCGATTCTCGTGGCGGCGGGTCTTTCCCTTCCTGGCCTTCGCGGTGCTGTCTCTGCTGCTGGCGGCGAGGTTCGTTCCGCTGATGTGGCTGATGGACTTCCTGCCGGCGCTGCGCGCTCCGGCCTGGACGCGCTTCCTGCTGGTCGGGTGTTTGGCCCTCAACGTGGCGGCGGCGCTTGCCTTCGAGGCGCTCCGGCGGCGGCGGGTGCCTTGGGTGGTGGGCCTGGCCCTAGTCCTCGCCGGCGGCATCAGCCTGGCGGTGCAGTGGGACGGCTGGGGCCTTGGGCTTTGGGTGGTGCTGGCCGGAGCGGTCTGGCTCGCGAGCCTGGGCGTCGGCCGTCAGCGGCGCTTCCGCCGGTGGGCGGTGCCCGTCGCCTTTCTCCTCATGGGCGGTGTCCAGCTCCTCGATCAGTTCCCCTGGTCCCGGTCGCACCTGCCGGCGGGTTCGCCGGGACTGTTCTATCCCCGCGGGCCGTTTGTCGAAGAAATCCACCGCGCCGCGAGCTCACCTGCTGAAGTTCCCGGCACCTCGCAGGCGATGGCGCCCTCGCGGGTGATCGGCGGTGACCTGCTGGCTTATCCCTCGTTGATGACGGTGTGGAATCTGGCCGAGGTGCGGCCCCACAACCCGCTGGCGGACATGCGCTACATCGCGGCCCTGCGCGGGGCCTTCGGCTTCAATCCGTCGATGAACGCCTACGTTTCGCCGGTGCGGAATCTCGATCACCCACTGCTCGATTTCCTCGGCGTGCGGGCGGCGGTCTTGAGCCTCGGAGTGGCGAAACCGGAGACCCTCGTTCAGGCGGACGACGGGCGTTTCTATCCCTACTTCGTGTTTCGCAACCCCGAGGCCCTGCCCCGCTGGTTCTTCCCGTCGTCCGTCGAGGAAGTCGAACCCGGTGCCGTCGAAGAGTGGATCCGGCGCTTGGATCGTGGAGACCGGGTGGCGGTGGAGGCTGCCGCAGGGTTGGCGGTGCAGGAGGCTTTCCGAGGGGCTCCGCCCCGTCCGCTGCGGCTGGAGCGAGGCCTACAGGTGCTGAGCCTGGAGCCGGCGGCGACGGAGCGGCTGCTGGCGACTTCCAATCTCGGTCCGGAGGGCTGGCGGGCGGAGGGCGACGGTGAGAGCTTGACCACCCTGCGCATCAACGGTGCCTTCCTCGGTGTCCGGGTGCCTTCCGGAGTCCGCCAGGTCGAGCTGCGCTACCTGCCGCCGGGTTGGCGCCTGGGATTCACCGCGAGCGCCCTGGCCACTCTGCTGTGGTCGGGATTTTGGATCGCGGCCTGGCGGCGTTCGCGAACAGGGTGAGGCCGAGGGCCGCCAGCAGGCAACCGAAGGCGTGGAGCCGCGGCCGGTAGAGGAGGGTCAACCGGTGGGTTCCCGCCGGGATCCAAGCTCCCAGGAACGGACCATTCGCCAGCAGCCAGGGATGGGGGTGTTCGTTGAGGAGAAGATTCCACCCGCCGTCCTGGTAGAGGCTCGAAGCCCAAAAGCGCTCCTCCGGCGCCGAGAACTCGACCGTCCAGTGGGCCGCGTCGTGTTCTTTGAAGAACAGGTTGGCTCCGGTGGCATCGGCGCGCCATCGCTCCTCTTGCCGAGCACTCCCGTCGGATTGGACGAGGGCGATCGCCGCGAAGTCCGGGTTGGCGGCGAGCCAGTCCGGCCAGGAGCCGCCCCGGTAGGTCTCGACCGCCCGGGGAAGGAAGAACCTCCGGAGCGCCGTCGGCCGTTCCCACACCCAGCCGGAAGGGTGGCGCAACCGCAGTGCCAAAGGAGCCGGCTGCGGCTGGCCGCGGGGCGCCAGGAAGTAGCGCACATTGAGCAAGTCCCACAGCGGCGACTCGGCCCGGCCGAGTTCCCACGCCTGAGCTCCGGCGTGGAGTGAGCGGAGCGCCCGCCGGTATGCGGCGGGTTCCAGGGGATTGTTCACCCGCGGATCGGATAGCCCCCAGAACGACGCCGTATTCGGCGGCAGCGCCAGTCCGAGCCCGACCACGCGATCGCCGCCGGCATGCTCCCGGAGCCAGCGCAGCGGCTCCGATAATTCAGGCGGTATTTCAGTCGTTTCCCCAGGTGCCACCCTTTTCTTAGAACCTTCCCTTTCCCCAGGTGCCACCCTTTTCGCGGGAGCACTTTCCCCAGGTGCCACCCTTTTCGCGGGAGCACCCGCACCTAGAAGCGTCGCCAATTCCTCCGGGACCGATGGGTTGGCCGGGCCGTGCGCAACCAAGAGCTCCGTTCCCACGAGGGCACAAAGGACCCAGGCGATGCGCGGCCGTCCGCGTCGCGCTAGCAGCAGGGCGGCGGCCGCTCCTAGCAGGCCGAGTTGAAGGGCGAGACTCAGGTTCCGTAAGGCGGTCAGCGGGTCGCGGCCGGCCGGCGGTGGGTGCGCGAGGAACGCCCACAGGATCCCCGCAGCCAGCAGGCCGGCGAGGACGACGCCGGTCTTGCGGATCTCTTCCCCCCGTAGCCAGCGGTCCAGGGCACAGGCCGCGACGTAACAGAGCCCGAAGGCGGCGACCCCCAGCAGCCGTTGAGGCCCCAGCCGAAACAGAAATCCGACGACGGGCAGCGGTGCGACGAGCGCAGGCGGTAGCAGCGTGAGGGCGAGGGCGGCGACGGTGCCCCAGCCGGCGGCGACTTCCTGCGGCCGCCGCTGGCGCCGGCCGAACGCCGTTAGAGCGAGGACCAGAACGGTCGTCGAAACGAAGGCGCCGCCGTCTTCGAGGCTGTTGACCGGTCCCCAGTAGGAGCCCCAGCGATGGTCGCCGAGGGAGTCCGGTGCCAGCCGTGCCGCCAGCCGCTCGGAGGACCCTTCGCCGGCCTCACCGAGATGCGGTAGCGAAGGGTTTAGCCGCTCCAGAACGGCCTGGCGCTCGCTCTGCGCGATTGCCTGCCAGGCCGGCAGGAGGACCGGCGCGGCCAGGGCACCGGCGATGGCGCCTAGGCCAAGCCAGCGAAGGGCCGTGGGTGTCCTGGCCGTGGAAGAGTTCCACAGCCGGGAAGCGGCGAACAGGGCGACCCCGCAGCAGGAAAAGGCGATGCCCTGCGGATGTCCGGAGAGCAGCAGCCCCAGCCAGGCGGCGACGAGCAGGCAGCGGTCAGCCGTCCGAGGTTCGCTCTCCGTTCGCAGCAAGCCGTAGAGCACCACCGGCAGCCAGACGGCGGTGGTTCCCAGCGGCCATCCCGACCACAGTACGACGAATCCACTGAGGGCGAAGGCGATCGCCCCTATGACGGCGGCCGCTGAGGTGAGCCCTTGCCGCCGCAGGAGGAGGAACGAGAAGAGGAAGGCGAGAAGCACTTTGAGGGCCGCGGCGACCGCCGGCCCGGCCCGAATGGCCAGCGGATAGCCGACCAGCAGAAGCGGTTGAAAGGCCTGCGCCTGCGGATCCGCCAGCAGGGGCATCCCGGCGCCCACGGCCTCGTTCCACAGCGGCCAGCGGCCCGCCGCCGTCTCCGAGCGAACCTTCTGGACGGCGGGCTGGAGGAGGAGCGGAAGGTCGCCCTGGAGGGGATGCGCCGCGGCGCCGGGAGACTCCACCTGTCGCCAGGGATCGAACGCCAGAAGGAAATCCACCGGCACCTGCACGCGGCCGGCTAGCAGGCTCGGAGCGAACAGACCGAGGGGGAGGAGAACGGCGAGCAGAGCGATCCGCCGGGGAAGCGGATCGTAGGTCCTGCGGACGATGACGACGAGGAGAAGCGCGAGGGCGAGAAACCAAGCTCCCGGCAAAGCGTCCAGCAGGCTCCAGCCGTCCATTGGCGGGATTATACTGGGACCGAACCCTCCGTCCCGGTACCGATCCCGTGTTCCTTTTCCTCCGCAAGCTGGTGCTGCTACTGGCCCTGGTCTGGTGCGTCTTCGGCCTCGCCCGCGAGGTGGAGACCTACCGGCAAGCGGTGGCCGACCCTACCGGTTCCGGCGAGGTCGCCTTCTGGCGCTTGGGCCAGGTGCGCCCGGAGGCCCTCAGATTCTTCCTGGAAGCGGCCACCGTCGAGGTGCCGGAGATGTCCGTGGTGGTCTTCGCGACGGGCACCGGTTCCGAAACTCAGGATTATTTCCTCACCTTCTGGGCGGCCTACTTCCTGCCGGAGCATCGGGTGATCCCTCTCGACCACCCAGAGGCGCAGCGGGCCGGCGAGTACCTCCTCGCCTACAACACCGAGATCGACCACCCCCGCCTGCGGGAGATCTATCGCTCCTGGAGCGGCGTCACCTACCGCATTCGAACGCCAGTGGGGAAGACGGTCCGATGACCAGCCTCCTTTCGGTCTTTCTGCTGACCCTGGTTTCCGGTGGAGTCGGCTGGCTGGTGGAGAAGGCTTTCTCGAACGAAGACGACCGCTCGCTCGACCGCTGGGGCCGGCGGCTGGCTCTGGGATTGGTGTGGATCTTCGGCGCCCTGTTGCTGATGGACTTGCTGTCCGTTCGCTGGACCCGCGGCAGCGTGGGGGTGGTGGTGGCTTTGATTGCCGGGGGGCTCTGGTTCGACGGGTGGAGGTCACGGACGGCCTCCGGCAGGCCAGCAGGGCTTCGCAGTTCCTTCGGCTGGGGAGATCTGGCGGCCCTCGGTACGGTGATCCTCTATGGCTTCATCGCCGCCGGACGACAGATCGGCCTGCCGGATTTCGTCTACCACTGGGGGATCAAGGCGCACCGATCGTTTCTGGCGGGCGGAATCGACTGGCACTTCCTGAGCGATTCCCTCCACCTCGCCGCCCATCCCGACTACCCGCATCTCGTTCCGACCTTGACCGCCCTGAGCTCGCTGATCGAAGGGCGCTTCGCCGAGGGCGGGGCGATGCTCTGGTCGGCGGTGTTTTTCGCGGCGATGCTGCTCGCCGGCCGAGAGACCCTTCGGCGCGCCGGCGCCGATGCGTTCTCGGCCCAGGCGGGGATCGCGGTTCTCGCGCTGGTGACCGCGATGTTCGGCATCGGCTACCGCATGGCCGGCGCCGCCGACTGGCCGATCGCCCTCGCCATCGTCTTGGCCCTGCCGGCACTCCTATCGCCTCTCGCCCGATCTTCTCCCCAGCCTTCTGCTGCGAGGACGGATGCACCTGCATCTGCGGCGTCCTTTGACCTCTCCGCTCCTCGACGTACTTCGAGTACGCCTGTGTCGCTTCGAGGACCTCACTCCTTGCAGCTACAGGCGCCTGCGCCCTCTCGCGACGAAGTTGGTGAGAAGGTCGGGCTAGGCCGAGCCGACGACCTGCGAGTGTCCGCGGCGGCGGCCCTGGCGACGGCGGCGAAGATCGAGGGGCCGGTCCTGGCGGGGGTGCTTCTCGGCGTGTGGATCGCGCTGCGCTGGCGTCGCTCCGGTTGGAGCTGGCGGAGGCTCTTTGGTCTGGTGCTGATGCCCGCCGTCGTCGGCCTTCCCTGGCTCGCGATGTCGGCTCGCCACGGTCTCTTTCAGGCCACCAACAGCGGCGCTCCGGACCTCGGCCGGGCCGCCACCATCGCGGCCGGCCTGGTCGAGGCGCTCCAGACCATCGAGTGGCACGCCGTGCCGTGGCTGTTGGTCGTGCTGCCGTGGCTGTTGGTGCTCCGGCGGACGCGGATTGCCGCCCTGGTCATCGCGGGGCAGCTTGCCTTCTATCTGGCGGTGTACTTCACGGCGCCGGTCGATGTCGATTTCTATGTTCGGTCGAGCTTCCCGCGGCTGCTCTTCCACCTGGTTCCCGCCCTGCTCATCGTCGGCACCGTCGCTCTCGCGGTGCCCGGCCGCTCGGCGGCGCCCCGAACCGCTAGGAACAGACGTCGTTGAATGAGACCTCCGGCGGCGGAGCGTCTCCGGCGCCGAAAACCCAACCTTCGACGCCGCCGTCCCGCGCCATGGACCCGGCGCCGCCGCGCTCGGCTCTCTGCCAGGCGCTCGCTCCGGGCGGCCGTTGCCAGTACGACCAGAAGCGGCAGGAGTCCCCGGACTCACACTGGCAGAGGCACCCTTCGGCCGGGAAATCGCAGCCGGCGGAGTCGATACGACAGACCAACACTCCGCCGCCGGCGGCCGTCTCATAGGCGAGGTCGAGGCCGGACAGGGTGAGAATGTCGATTCCCGAGACCGGTGCAGAGCCATCGGACCCGGTGCGCTCGACGCAGACGGTGGTGGGCGTCGTGGAGTCGCTCTTCGCCACCACCAGGGCGGCGCGAAAGGTCCCGCTGTCCTCGGCCGTCGCTGCGGTCGGGCCGGGCTCGCTGGGCTGCCCGCAGCCGGCGAGGAAAAATGCCGCGAGCAGCGCACCGCCGACGATTCCATTTGCTACCATGCGCAGCGCGCAGATCAGCTTCAAACTCTTCAAAGGAGCCTCCTCGTTATGGCCGTCGAACTCTACTACCATCGCCCTTCTTGAAAGAGCTGCGAACGCACCCGTGAGGTGCTGACGCGTCATGATGTGACCATCGCCGAGGAGCGGTCGGCCCGCAAAGACCCGCTGTCCGATGCGGAGGTGAAAGACCTGCTGGCCAGGGTCGATGCGGTGACCGTGGCCAAGGGACGGAAGGTCGAGCGTTTCAAGGCGTCCGAGGTCGACCTCGATGCTCTCAAAGGGCCTACGGGCAAGTACCGCGCCCCGATGCTGCTCGAAGGAAAGACGCTGCTCGTCGGCTTCAATCTGGAGGCGGCCGAGGCATTGTGCGGTCCCTGACCGTCGACGCTTCTCCGTGACCGGTTCTTCGTGCCATCGGGAACTGTCCAGAGAAGATCCGGTTCTCCCTAGGTGAGCGGTTCGACGCACGAGCCGTCGCGATCCCGGCCGCCCTGGTTGTTGCTGGCGGCGGTCTTCCTGGTCGCCTGGGGAGCTCTGGGGGTTTTCTACTCCCAGCACCCGGTTCTCTACGACGCCGACTCCTACTACCACCTGGCCATTGCCCGCATGTACGCGGAGCATGGCCCCTTCGTCGACGAACTGCCACAGGCCCGGTTCAGCGAGTTTCGGGACGGCTTCGGCGACAAGGAGTTTCTCTTCCACGCCGCCCTGGTGCCCTTCGTCCAGGGCGGCGACCTCATGGCCGGCGGCCGGTGGGCCCTGGCCCTCTTCAATGCGCTGATCTTCACCGCGCTGTTCGCCTTCGGGTATCGCGCCCTGGGTCCATGGGGGCTGGTGGTGCCCTGGTGGCTGGTGGTCGGTTCGTTGGAGTTTTCCTGGCGGATGGTGCGCCTGCGGCCGGAGCTGCTCTCCCTGCTGATCCTGCTGCTCGCCATCGCGGCAGCGGCGGGTCGGCGCTACCGGTGGCTGGGAGTCCTCGGCGCGGTCTACGCCTTGAGCTATACGGCTTTCCAGGTATTTCTCGGGATCTTCGGGCTGCTCTTTTTGTGGACCGGCTGGAGTCGCCGGCGGTGGGAGTGGCCGCTCTTGCTCTACGCCGGTCTCGGGGTAGCCGTCGGCCTCGTCGTCCACCCGCAGTTTCCGCACAATCTCGACATCTGGGTGCTGCAGAACGTCCTGTACTTTCAGGACACGAGCTTCATTCGGGTGGGCAGCGAACTCCAGCCCGCCGGAGTCGATGCCGCGCTCTTCGCCAACCTCGGATGGTTTCTCGGCGCGCTGATTCTGTGGTGGGCGAGCCGGCCGGGTACCGCCGCTGGCGGTGTTGCCGGCAGAGACGGCGAGGAGACGACGCGCCTCGCCTACACTTTCGCCATTGCCGCCATCGCCTTCGGCGGGCTTTACGTGTTGATGTCGCGGTTTTCCATTTACTTCTTCGTCTTCGCCGGGCTCTGGGTGCTGTTCGATCTGCGCCGTCGCGGACGGGTGTTTGGGCACTGGATCGCTCTGCCCGGGCGCGGGCGCCTGCCGACGCTGGTGGCGGTGGGCCTCGCCCTCCTGGTGTGCCTGCCCGGAGTGGGCCGGGAGCTGCGGCGCTTCGACCTGCGCACCTCGGCGGGACCCGATGAGGTGCGCCTTCGGGACCGGGAAGCGGTCGGCGCCGCCCTGCCGGCCGGTG
Organism: Acidobacteriota bacterium; assembly: GCA_039030395.1. Classification (NCBI taxonomy): domain Bacteria; kingdom Pseudomonadati; phylum Acidobacteriota; species Acidobacteriota bacterium. Next base: position 111,991 of record JBCCEF010000008.1, on the reverse strand, counting down.
CCCGGGTGCTGGCGCCTCACGCCTCGACGGGAATCTACATGCTGTGGGCGCCGGAGGCTCTGTTTCTCAACCCCCTGGATCCAGTGCCCATTTACCGCTTCGACCCGGCGGCCTTCCAGGCCTACCGAGAGATCCTGGACGGTTCGGAGCCGGACGTTCCGCTGCGCGCCGCGACGGTGCTGGCGAGTGACTACATCGTCTACTCCGTGGTGGAGAGCGATTTTGAGGCCTTCGACCAGCGGATGACCGGTGACCCACGGCTCACCTCCCTCCACCGCCTGTTCAATGGGGTCTACCGGATCGAACCCCAGGCCAACGGCGGATTCGTGCTCGATTGGGATGCGGTGTCGGCCGGTCTGTTCGAGCCGGAGAGGGAGGCGGCGGTCGCAGTGCCCTATCCCCGCGCCGACTCACCCCAGGCGGCGGCCGTCGAAGGCTTCGTCAACGCCGCGCGGGTGGTGGGCGACGGCGAATGCGCCACCTTCGAGCAGACCACGGTTTTCGATGTGCCGGTGACGATCGACTTTGAGTTCGCGCCCTACGGTCCCGCATCGCTGTGGGTGGACGGCGAGCGCTTGGTTTCGGCCCAGGGAAGCCTGCGGGCGGTCTTGGGGCAAGGGCTCCGGGTGACCGTGCCGTTCGCGGCCGGATCGCGACGGATCGTCGTCGAAACCTGCCCCGAGGGCGGTCAGAACGGGTTTTACTTGCTGGTGCGGGGACTGCGAGAGAGCGCGATTTCGCCGTCGTGAGTCTCTAGGTCCCGCTTCGGCCTATCCCGTTTTGACGTCTTTGGAGAAACGGGCCACGTGGTCCTCGTTCACCGAGAACCGGTAGGCCTCGCGCATGCCCTTCTTGCCGCTGTGGGTGAACACCAGCACTCGCTCGCCGTCCGTCCGCACGTGGAGGATGCCGAAGTTGGTGCGCTCGAAGGCAAAAAAGTCGGGCAGATCTTCTCGCTCCTGGAAACTGCGTCGGCGCTTTCGGTAGTACGCCTTGAGGGCAGCGCGGGTAAGGGTGAGGTCCTCGTCGCCGTCGTAGAACTCAGCGATTTTTTTGCGCTCGTGGGAGTAGTCGCGCTTGGCGAAGAAGGCCGCCAACTCTGTGCACAGCACGATCCCTGTCTTGCCGCGGCTGACCTTGCCGAGGGCCGCCACCAGAGTGGCGCGGGGATGGATGTGCTCCTTGCTGCCGCTCTCGTCGCCGGACGAGATCAGCGACACCACCGGCCGCATCGCCTTCAAGGCCTCGTAGTCGAAGTCCGCCGAACCGTGGTGCGGCGCCTTGATGATCTCGGCTTCGAGGTCTGCGAGCGGCAGGTTGCGGCGCATCAGCGCCATCGACTCCTGATTGAGGTCGCCGGTCAGATTGAAGCGTACATTGCCGTAGGTCAGGCGCAGGGCGATCGAGTGGCCGTTGATGGTATGCGAGGTGGAATACTGTGTTGGTTCCGGCTCCGTTTCGTCTTCCAGGTGGAGGACGGCGGACTTTTTTCGCTTGTGGAAAAAGGGCAGGGCGGGCTTGGTCTCGCCGTCTTCGGGGTCCGTGACGTCGGTGGTGAAAGGACCCTGGATCTCGACCTTGAGCGGGCCGAGGAAATCGAACAGAGCGTTCGGGTCCATGCCGTGGGCGATGCGCTCAAAGGCGATCTGGCCGCGCTGCTCCCAGTGATCGAGGCTCTTTGCCCACCAGGAGTAGGGGCGATTGCGCAGCTCTTCCGGCGCGTCCCGCGGATCGTCGTAGAGGTCGACGATCATCGGCGTGCCGTCCACCTCCACGGTGCGGCCCAGGCGCTCCGTTTCCGAGCGTCCGGTGGACGACGCCTTGACCAGGCCGTTGTGAAAAACCCGCCGCGGCCGAATAAACAGCCGTTTGCGGTCGGCCAGGCCGCTCTCCGTCTCCGAGCGCCGAAGGTCGTTTAGGCCGTCGAAGTGGTCCGCATCGCCGTGGGTGACGAGGATCAGGTCCACCTCCAGGGGGCTGGCCGCAGTCGGCCGGTGGTGCTGGAAGCGCGCCGCCGCGTGGCGGGCAAAGAGCTTGTTGTCGCCGGCATCGATGAACGCGATCGGCCGGCGCTGGTTCTCGTCTGGCGGGCCTTCGAGGATCATCCCGTCGCCCTGCTGCACGTCCACCATCGAGAATTTGAGCACGCCTTTCGTGCGATCCCGGAACGGCCGGCCGCGCACCGTCCCTTCCAGGTTGCCGTCGAACAGCTCCAGCGCCCGGATCCGGCTAGGTTGGGCTCCCGCGCCCTCCTCCAGCACGTCCACCTTGTCGCCAAAGACCAGCGTCGCCTTGCGCTCGCTGCCGTCGAATCCGAGGTAGGTGAAGCGAACGAAGTCCTTGTCGATGTAGCGGATGTCGGCCATATGGCAAACTCCTTGTCAGAGTTTCAGAAGTCTAGGCGTTTTGCAGTGGCGATGCGTTACCGAGTAGAGGATTCGAGGGTCCTGTCTTCCTCTATCGGCCGGTTCGAGCCTCAGGAGGCGACCACTGGCATGCTATCTGCCTCGAAGGTAATGCTGAGACCGCGCTTGACCTCCTCGTCGAGTGGGACTTATAATCATTCAACAAAACTCATATTGAGGATTTTATGATCGTTGTTAAGATGTTGTTGTTTTGTGTCACGATACTCGTTGCCTTCTTGGTTGGTTTCGAGACCGATTCGACGGCAACTCTCGATGCCTCCGACCAAGTCCAAGTAACCAGGGCCAAAAGTGTGTGTTCTGGAGAGTCTGTTTCTGAAGTCATCTCAACGGTCGCACTTGCTGAGGTCGCTCAAGGAGACATGGTGCGAGATCTAGGCTCTGTCTTTCAAGGACAAAACCTAAGGCCAACTGCGTGCTGCGTTATGACTTGTGACGGTTCTGCGTCGGTTTGTGGGTGCAGTGTAAGCAGTGGGTGTTCAAGCTGCTGTGTGACCCCATGTTGTGGTTCCTAGATCATGTCTCGATGGCCTAGGGAAAGCCGGCGACGCGGTCTTAAGTATGCAGTGATTTCCTTGTTGGCGATAGCCTTGGGACACGTTGGTTCCGTCGCTTCAATTGCATCATTTGGACATCTTCTTTTTCAGGACCAGATTTCTGACGCTCTCAACATTGGATTTCTGAGGACCGAGACGATTTCCTTTTCGCAACACTGTGACGGTGCGAGCGGTAATTGTGGAAAAGATTTTATTGCCAGATTTTCTCCGAGCAAGAAGATAAAAGTCGATTTGACAAGGCCTGAGCGAGTCGAAGAGCCAACGGGCGATGGTCACTGCACCGCAGACACTGTGATTGTTCACGTAGACCTTCAACCTTCAGTGATAGTGAACCTGGGCCCTTACGATCCTGAAGTTCGGACCCATACTCTGGTGAATTCTAGAAGAAAAATCGATGTTCTAAGGCTTGAGGCGGTGGCAAGAGATTGTGAGGCTGGTGGGATGCTTCCGTATTGGTCCGGGGATTTGTCGATTACCGAGTGGCTATGATGATTCTTCGAGTGATCTTTTTGTCGATAGTACTTTTTTGGTTATCGGCCTGTGATTCTGATAGAGGTGGGGAAGTGCATGAGGATTCTGAAAAGTTTTCCGTCACGGTCTTTGCGTCAGGCGAGGACTGGAAGCTTGAGAGTATGGTGCGGCAAGGGGAGGGCTTGAATCTTGTGGACGAAGAGTCGGCTGTCTTCTTGGATATTAGACTCATTCGCGTAGAGGGTAATCAGGTTCGTGTTGGAGTTTTTGAGATCAGTGAGTCTGGTCCCCGAGAGAGAGAAAGAGTTGTGGCTGACATTGTTCTGCGCTTGGGCGAGGTTGAGGACTTTGAATTCGGAGGTCAAATATATTCTATTGAGGTTGCGGTTGAGTCTTCGGGTTCATCGTCAGGTCAAGTTTTTCTTTACGAGCGAGAAGGGCACATTGCGACTGATGGCGGGCTGAGGACAGCATGAAGGTGGACGATGACCGTCCTTTTCGAAGTGAGATGGTCTTTTGAGACTGTGATGACCTCGATATCTGTGAACCTAGCAGGAAGGGCCTGGCCGTCGACTGCGTCTCAGCGACCGAGTGTCAGGTCAAGACTGTCACAGAACAGACGGTCGAAGTAGGCGATTTCGCAATTCGAGTAGCAAGTCCCCGCTTCCGCTGGTCCAGCGGTCAGGATGAGCACGGTCACCGCGGCGCAGGCCAGGGCGTAGAAGGTGTTTCGGCGCATGTTCTTCTCCTTTTCGGGCTGATGTCGCCGCTTCGGCTCATCGCACCGGTCCACCGTCCTGGAACGGAGGTGCCCGCCGGACGAACCGGTCGGCTGAGTTGGTCTCACTGACGCACCGGTACGCGTCACCAACGCCGAGATCGGATCAGAACTCTCTCCCTATTACCCCCAACACGGTCAGATATTCCGGCCACGGACCCACCTCGCCCGTGTAGGTCTTCGCCATCACCCGCGAGATCTGGACGATGTGCCCGAGATCGTGCACCACCCAGGCGGCCAGCAGATTGCCGAGGGTGACGGGGCCCAGCTCCGGGTGCTCACCGGGCAGGGCGAAGTGGGATTCCGTAAGACTCCATCCTGCGAGGGTCGCCAGGTTGTCGCGCCGCAGCTCGGCGAAGCGGTCGAGCAGCCGGTCGAGGGACCAGTCGCCGAAGCGCTCGAACTGGGCGAAACGGTCATAGGGCTCGAAGCGCGGGGGTGGAGCGGCCTTCTCGGCGGCTTCGAGGATGAGGCGAGCGCGGGGAATCCAGTCGGTCTCCTCGCCGTGGATCAGATGACCGACGACGACGATGGGACTCCAGGTGTCTGGGCCTTCATCGGTCCGGTGCACTGCGGGGTCGGTGTCGCGGAGTAGCGCATCGAGCACCGGGGGAGTGCGGCGTAGAAGGTTGATGGAAGAGGACAGTTCGAGAGTCATGATGTGTTTCTCCCTCAGGAACGAAGTCTCTGTCAACCGGCGCTTTCGGTGGTTCGATGGTCGTGATGGCCTAGGCGCGCGAAATTGACGCGTCGGAGTGCTCGTCTTTCAATTGGTAAGGAATCGGAGAATCATGACGAGAGCGACGATCACCAGCAAAGGCCAGGTCACCCTTCCGAAGGACTTAAGGGAGCGGATGAGCTGGAAGACCGGAGACCGGCTAGATTTTGCGCTGGATGCCTCCGGCAGGGTGACTGTGGAGCTGGCCGGTGGCGACATCCGAGATGTGCGGGGCTTGTTGGCTCGGGAGGGCCCGCCGCCGGTCTCCGTGGAGGAGCTGAACCGGGGAATCGAGCGGCACGTGGTTGAGAAGTACCTGCGCGGCTCGAAGTCCAAAACGTGATCGGCATCGATACCAACGTTCTCGTCCGATACCTGACGTTGGATGATGCCGCTCAAGTCGAGCGGGTCGATCGCAGGATCCGAGTGGCTTCAGAGGCAGGCGACTTCCTGCGGATCGACAGCTTCGTTCTGTGCGAGACGGTCTGGGTGCTGGACAGCGTCTACGAGTACTCGCGGCAGGAGATCGCGGCCGCTCTGGAACAGGTCATCGATGCCCGTCAATTCGAAGTCGACGATCGCGACTCCGTGCGTGCCGCACTCGGTCACTTTCGGTCGGGAGGTGGAGACTTCGCGGACTACTTGATCGGCGAGCGGAATCGCCGAGCCGGCTGCGACACGACCCTCTCGTTTGACATGGACCTTCGGAAGTCGCCGCTATTCGAAGCGCCCTGATTCTTCTTTCGACTCCCTACCCCACCACCACCGCCGTTCCGTAGCACATCAACTCCGCCGCGCCGGACATCACCATGGAGGTGGAGAAGCGGACGCTGATGATGGCGTTGGCGCCCAGGGTTTCGGCTTCTTCGACCATCCGGTCGAGGGCCTGTTCGCGGGCTTCGGCGAAGAGTTTGGTGTATTCGGGGACCTCGCCGCCGATCAGGCCGCGCAGGCCGGCCATGATGTCGGTACCGATGTGGCGGGCGCGGATGGCGTTGCCGCGCACCAGGCCGAGGGTGCGTTCGATGTCGTGATGGGCGATATCGTCCGAGGTGACGACGATCATTTGTGAACCCTCCGATAGCGATCCCCCGGCAGGTGGCGGAGGCGGTCGAGCAAGACCGACAGGAAGAGAAGAATCACGCCCAGCACGGCGCCGAAGACGAGGAGCTTTTCGAGCAGGGTCTCCGGCCCGGTGGCGAGCTGCCAGGTGAGAAACGAGGTCAACGCCAAGAACCAGAGAATCAGGCTGGTCCAGCCGCCGGTGCGCAACCAGCGGCTCGGACGGGTCTTGGGCAGCTCGTTCCATTGCTCGTCCCGCGGCAGGACGAATTCGGTGCTGGCCGCGGCGTTGCGCAGGGCGCGGAGGGTTTCGACGTCTTGACGGCAGTCTGCGCAATCTTCGAGGTGTAGGCGCACCCGCTGGGCGTCGGCCTGGGAGAGGGCTTTGTCGATGAAGCCGGAGAGTTGCTCTTCGGCGAAAGACCGGCCACAGGGGGCGCGGTTGTACGGGGTACGGTTCGGCATTACAGGTCTCCGAACGCTCCGGATGCTTCGAGGATGCGGCGCAGCGCCTGCCGAGCCCGGTGCAACCGCGACATGACGGTGCCCTGAGGGATGGCGAGCGCCTTGGCGATCTCGGCGTAGGTCAAGTCCTGGTAGTCCCGGAGGACCAGGATCTCGCGCTGCGCCGGGGGTAGTCCCTCGATGGCGTGCCACAGTTTGGCCTGTAGCTCGCGCCGTTGGGCCGAGGTTTCGGGCCCCGGCCGGCGGTCGATGATGTCCGGGCGGTCTTCTCCACTCAGTCCTTCCATGGGCTCGTGGTGGCGCACTCGGCTCCAGCGCTTCATGTCCCGCACCCGGTTGCGCACGATGGCAAAGAGCCACGGCTTGACCGCCCGGTCGGTGTCGAACCGGTGGAGGTGGGTGAAGAAGCGCAAAACCGCGTCCTGGGCCACGTCGAGGGCGTCGTCGGGGTTCCGCAGCAACTGCAGGGCGAGGAGATAAGCCGTCCGTCGGCACCAGTGGGCGAGTTCCTCGCGCGCGGCTTCGTCGCCGGCTCGGGCGCGCGCTACACGCTCGCGTGGCGATTCGTCCGCCGCACCGGCCATGGCCGGGGGCAACGCGGAGGATCCCGCTGGATGCTGAAGACTCATTTCGATGTTCACTCCCAACGATACGCTTTTGCCGGCAGTCTATTCCCTGATTCACCCCGAAACCATGCTGAGGGGGAGAAGAGAGCGGGTTGCTGACAAGGTCAGCAGCCTGCGACCGAGCCCGAGAGGGCGAGGCGGCGAGCCCTCTGGCTCGCCGAGGACGGGGGTGAGCCGCACGGCGCGGCGAGGGGGCGCCCAGCCCTCCTGAAGAGGCTCTAGCAGGGTCCTGATGAGAGTCTCGAGGCGCTCATCTGGACCCTGCTACTCTCCCTCGATGAGCTTCGATTTCTCGGTGGTGATTCCCACCTTCAATCGCATGGATACGCTGCCTGAAGTGCTTACGGCGGTTGAGGCACAGAAGTTTGACGCGCCCTTCGAGCTGGTGGTGGTGGACGACGGCTCGACGGACGATACGCCGGCCTTTTTGCGCGACCGGGAATTCTCCGTATCGGCGCGGTTGATTCACCAGGACAATGCCGGGCCGGCGGCGGCGCGCAATGCGGGCGTGTCGGCAGCGGCGGGACGGCGAGTGGCCTTTTTGGGGGACGATACCGTCCCGCAGGCGGGATGGCTGGCCGCCCACCGGGCGGCCCACCGCCGGCGCGGCGATGGGCCGGAGTTGGCGGTGATCGGCTATACCGGCTGGCATCCGCGGATGAAGCTCAATCCATTTCTGCGCTACATCAACGATTGGGGCCTGCAGTTCGGCTATCGACTGATCGACGACCCGGAGCAGGTGCCGTTCAATTTCTTTTACACCTCCAATCTGTCGCTCGCCCGCGAGCTGCTGTTGGCGGAACCCTTCGATCTCTCTTTTCCCTATGCGGCATGGGAAGATATCGAGACCAGCTACCGGCTTTCCGAACGCCACGGCATGCGGTTGGTGTATGCGCCCGAAGCGGTGGTGGCGCACGATCATCCGACGGATCTGGAGCGGTTCGCGGCGCGCCAGGAGAAGTCCGGTTATTCGGCGGTGGTGTTCCATCGGCTGCATCCGGAATTGGGCGCATTTCTGGGGGTCGGGCCGGAGGGTCCACCGCCGCTGCCGGCACCGGGACCGCAGCGCCGCCGGGAGCTTCTGGCCCGCGCCTTGCAGAATCTACCGGTGAAACTACCCGGGCTCTGGGAATCGACCCTGCGGTTCCACTACATCCGGGGACTGCACCGAGCCTGGCAGGACCTTCAGACCGCGAACGAGGAGGAACTCACATGAGCGGCCAGATGCAACACCCCCAGAAAAGGCTTCCTGGATGGGCCTTCGGCCTGCTGGCCGGTGGCTTCGGCCTCCTACTCACCCTCGCCTCGGCGCTGCCCGCCGACGCCCAGGCCGGTCGCACGCGACCCGGCGGGTCGTCCGGCGGTGGCTCGGTCTCCGGCAGTTCCGGGGGCAGCTCCGGTGGATCGTCGGCCTCGTCCGGGCCGATTTCGGTTCCCCGAGCGCGCAGTACCCGCCCCTCCGGCGGCAGCCGCGGCCCGAACATCGACCGGCGCCGGCCGAGCAATCGCCGACCCCATTACTACCGTGGTCACGATCACTACTACTACGGCGGCTATTACTACCCGCGCTACTACTGGAGCCCCTACCGCCACGGTTGGTGGTTCGGCTATTCGAGCTGGTATCCATGGCGCTACTCGCACCTGCCGGCGGCGGTTTCGGTCTATCCGGGGCCCGTCGGCGACCAGATGGGCGCCCTCGATACGGATGTCGCCCCTGGTCGTACACAGGTCTTCGTCAACGGACAGCAGATCGGCACGGTGGACGACTTCGATGGCTTCCCGCGCTACCTGTGGTTAGAGAAGGGCACCTACGACGTGGTGTTCTACCTCGATGGTTACAAAACGCTGGCGCGCCAGTACACCATCTACCCGGGTGTGGTGATCGACGTGGAGGATCGCCTGGAGCGCGGCGAGTCCGTGCGGCCGGAGGACCTGCCTTCGAAATCGACCGCGGTACGCGATGCCCGCTTGCGCGAGGCCGGTGAGAAACAGGCTGCCGAGGCGGACTGGCGGCGCCGGGTGCGGGCCGAGCGGCGCGCCCGCGGCGACCGTCCGGCCGGCGAGCGGCCGGCCTACGAAGCACCGGAAGGGCGCGGCGAGCGGCTACGGCCCGAGGGCAGCGTCGATGCCCGAGCGGAACCGGCGACCATCCGCATGGAGATCGAACCAGCGGACGCGGCGGTCTACCTGAACGGTGAGTTCGTGGGCTCCGGCAAGGACATCGGCGACAGCCTGATCGTCGATGCCGGTCGCCATCGGTTGACCATCGTGCGGCCGGGCTATGCGGATCGCGTGGTCGAGGTGGAGGTCGGCGCCGGCGACGAGACCGAAGTCGATGTGGTGCTGCTCAAGGAGGAGTAGGCGGAGCGACGCTCAGGCGTTGGCCTTCTCGCGCTGCTTGAGGGCTTCTTTTTCCATCTCGAGGAGCCACTTCTTGCGGTCCTTGCCGCCGATGTAGCTGCCGATGCCCGATTTGTTGGTCACCACCCGGTGGCAGGGCACGACGATCGGGATGGGATTCTCGATCAGAGTGGCGAGGACCAGCCGGTAGGCATCCGGTTTGCCGGCGCCCTTGGCGATGTCGCGATAGGTGCGGGTGCGGCCGAAGGGAATCTTGGAGGTCTCGCGCAGGACGCGGCGGGCGAAACCGGTGAGTTCCGACGGCCCGAAGTCCCACCTGAGGCCCAGGCGAAAGCGCGCGCCGGCGAAATATTCGGACAGCACGCCGAACAGCTCTTCGAAATATTCGGTGTCCGGAAGGTCGGAGAAGGACACAAAGTCCTTCGCTTCCTTTCTGGAAGGAGCAATCAGTACCCGGGTCACCACTCCCTGACGCAAGTCCATGCCGATCTTCCCGATCGGCGACGGCATTAGAAAGCGGACTAACTCGGGAGCACCCTCTGGAGGGACCATGGAGCCAGCCTGCATGGGCCGGACACTACCATGGGTTTCCCTGCTCCGGGAGTCGGTTCCAGCGTCTGCCGAGTCTCTACCCGAAGTCGACTGGTTGGAGACCGCGCGAGCCCAATAGGGCGAGCCGGGTCTTCAGGCCCGACTCGGGGGTGTGAAGCAAGAAATCGCGCTTTTTTGCTTTGAGGGGGTTGGAACAACCCCGTGAGGATCACGGCTCAGTCGCCGCTCCTTCGAGCATCTCGACGCCGGCCCAGGGAGCCACCCGCACTCTGAGCTCCTCCCAGCGGGCCGCCGCGATCTCGCCGCCGAGATCCGCATCGCCCTCGTACTGCCGCCGCGGAATGCGCCGCACCGGAATGTCGAAGGTGGTGCTGCCGGCGAGGGGAAAGGGGGCCAGGTATAGGGCGTGGATCTCCGGATCGAACCGGCCCTTGAGGCCGTGCCGCTCGAAGGGATCGGCCCAGTGGTTGCAGACCGTCAGCGAGATCAGATCCGTCAGGTCGATCAGGCGATAGTCCGCCTCGGCCGTCGCGAGATCGCAGCCGGCCGATTCGAGGAGTTCATTCCGCCGCTCGGTGAGCTCGGTGACCAGTTCCGTCCATTCGTCTCGATCTTCTTCGGCGGCCGCCGCCCGATGGGCGGTGACGTTGAGGCCGTGTAGGGTGATGAGAAGGGCGGCGTAGGGCCGCTTGTCGGCGAAACGCGCGGTGCCCCGGCGCCAGGTGTCGCGCCGTTCGCCGTCCGGCAGGGAAATAAAGTCGTAGGGCTTGCCGCTCTCCGCCTCGCAGCTCGGAGCGGCGTCCGCTTCGCGCCAGCCGTTGTCGTGTTCACGGGCAGCGAACAGCAGGTCCGAGCGCCGTGGGTGGTCCGCCAGATCGCCGTCCCGCCACAGGGAGAGCAACTCACCGGCGAACCGGGCGTGATCGGTTTGCGTGAAGACGAGGAAGTCGCGATGCTCGATGGCGATGATCATGAGACGGCGATTCACGGCGGCGGTTGCGGCCTCGGGTGCCGCCGAAATCGAGATCTCTACAGTACCAGGGGAACGGGGGGTCTCGGCAGCCGAAGGACCAAAATACCCGTCGGGAGGCGGTAACATTCGAAGCGTAACTCACCCCCTTGACCAGGCCTAGGATGGTGATGAGATCCCCGAAGGTCCTCCTCTCTGCGACCGAGCCCGGAGGGCGAGGCGGCGGCAGAGCCGCCGGGGCCGGGTGAGGCCGGAAAAGCCGTGCTTTTTCGGGCGAGGGGGCGCCGAGACCCCTCGAGAATATAGCCAGCAGCGCTGCTGAACTGATGGGCGCAGCCCTTTCCAGCAGCCGGCTGGTGATCGCGAGGAACGATGAAGAAACCGCTACCGGAAGACGCACTGGAGTACCACGCCCGCGAGCCCAGGGGCAAGATCAAGGTCGTGCCGACCAAGCCCACGGGCACCCAGCGGGATCTTTCCTTGGCCTACTCGCCGGGGGTGGCAGAGCCCTGCCTGGAGATCGAAAAGGATCCCCTGCTGGCCTACGAGTACACCGCCAAGGGCAATCTGGTGGCGGTGATCAGCAACGGTTCGGCCGTCTTGGGCCTGGGCAACATCGGGGCGCTGGCCGGCAAACCGGTGATGGAGGGCAAGGGGGTTCTGTTCAAGCGCTTCGCGGACATTGACGTGTTCGATCTCGAACTGGACACCCAGGACCCGGACGAGCTGATCCGCACCGTCGAGCTCCTGGAGCCGACCTTCGGAGGCATCAACCTGGAGGACATCAAGGCGCCGGAGTGCTTTGAGATCGAGCAGCGCCTGCGGGAGGCCTTGAGCATCCCGGTGTTCCACGACGACCAACACGGCACGGCGATCATCTCGGCGGCGGCGCTGCTGAACGCCCTGGAACTGGTGCACAAGAAGATCGCAGATATCCGCCTGGTGTTTTCCGGCGCCGGCGCGGCGGCCTTCGGATGTCTGTGGCTTTATCTGGAGCTGGGCATCCGGCGCGAGAACATTCTGCTGGTGGACTCGAAGGGTGTGGTGCACGAGGGCCGCGAGGAGGGGATGACGGATCAAAAGCGGGAGTTTGCGGCGGCCACCGAAGCCCGCACCCTGGCCGATGCCCTGGCCGGTGCCGACGTGTTCGTGGGCCTGTCCGTGGCGGGCATCGTGTCGCCGGAGATGGTGCGCTCGATGGCCGACCGGCCGATCGTCTTCGCCCTGGCCAATCCCAATCCGGAGATCTCTTGGGAGGACGCCTGCGCCGCCCGCGACGACGTCATCATGGCGACCGGCCGCAGCGACTATCCCAACCAGGTGAACAATGTGTTGGGCTTCCCCTTCATCTTCCGCGGCGCCCTCGACGTGCGGGCGACGGACATCGACACCGGCATGAAGCTGGCGGCGGTGAGGGCGCTGGCGGAGCTGGCGCGGGAGGACGTGCCGGACTCGGTGCTGCGGGCCTACGGCGTCGACGAACTGACCTTTGGACCGGAGTATTTGATTCCCAAGCCCTTCGATCCACGGATTCTCCTGCGGGTGCCGCCGGCGATCGCCCGGGCGGCGATGGAATCCGGTGTGGCGCAGTGTCCGATCGATGATTTCGAGGCCTACCGCCGCCGGTTGGAGACGCTGATGTCGCGCCGCCGGGAGGTGATGTTTGCGGTGATCGACCGCGCCCGGCGGGATCCCCGGCGCATTGTCTTCCCGGAGGGCGAGCACGACAAGATCCTGCGCGCCTCGAAGACCCTGGTGGAAGAGGGTATTGCCCACCCGGTGCTGCTCGCCCGGCGGGACAAGATCAGCGACCGCTTGGCGAAGCTGGGACTCGACGAAGGGCGGGTCACCATTGTGCACCCGGACTCGTCGGACCGGCTGGAGGGCTACGCGGCGCGTCTCCACCACCTGCGGCGCCGTTTCGGAGTCACCCCGCGGGATGCTCACAAGCTGGCCCGTGACCGCAACTACTTCGGCACCCTGATGGTGGAGTCCGGCGATGCCGACGGCCTGATCTCCGGGCTGACCCACCACTATCCAGAGACCATCCGGCCGGCGCTCCAGGTGATCGGTACCCGGTCGGGGGTGAAGCGGGTGTCCGGCGCCTACATCCTGTCGCTCGAAGATCGGCTGCTGTTCTTCGCCGACACCACCGTCAACATCGACCCGTCGGCCGAGGAGCTGGCGGAGATTGCGCTGCTGACGGCGGCCTCGGCGCGGCGCTTCAGCGTGGTGCCGCGGGTGGCGATGATCTCCTTCTCGGATTTCGGCTCGAACCGCCATCCGGCGGCGCGCAAGGTGCACCGGGCAGTGGAGCTGGTGCGTCGGCAGGACCCGAGCCTCGAGGTCGACGGCGAGATGCAGGCAGACACGGCGGTGATGAAGTCGATCCTCGATCAGGAATACCCCTGGAGTCGCCTGCGGGAACCGGCCAATGTGCTGGTATTTCCGGAACTCCAGTCCGCCAATGCCGCCTACAAACTGGTGTGGCGCCTGGCCAACGCCGAGGCCATCGGCCCGATTCTTCTCGGCCTGGGCAAGCCGGTGCATGTTCTCCAGCGCGGGCTGGAAGTGCCCGACATCGTCAACATGGCGGCCCTCTGCGTGGTGGACGCGCAGGAGGCAGCCCAGAAGGAAACGCCGTCCACAGTGGAGGAGCCGTGAAGCACTTTCTCGCTCCGTTGACTCCTCAAGCGGGCCGCCGGCCGTTGGTATAATGTCGGTGGCCCATCCAACTTCTCCGTTGGCGCCAAAGCCGTTCGTTTCAGGATGAAGACCCCGGAGGTTGAGCGCCATTTGTAACCATCGCTACAGCGTGAAGGAGATTGACCCCATGAAGCGACTGATCAGTTTTTCCATCCTTTTTGGGCTTCTGGCCCTCTGCGTATCCCCGGCCTTCGCGGCCGACAAGCCGCGGATCGCGGTGCTCGAGTTCCAAAACAAGGCCGACAACCAGTGGTGGTACCACGGCGGCGCCGAAGCCGCTCAGGACGTGTTCGTGACGGAGCTGGTGAAGAGCCAGAAATTCCGCGTCATCGAGCGTGAGCAGATCAACGCCATCATGCGCGAGAAGGGCTTGAACCTTTCCGGCGATGTCGATGCCTCCACCGCGATGAAGATCGGCAAGCTTCTCGGCGTGCAGTACATGCTCACCGGGTCGGTCACCGAGTACGGCGTCACGGACACCGGCGCCCACGGCCGCCGGGTCGGCCGCGTGCCGGGCTTCCGTGCCGGCAAGCGGAACTTCGTGGCGGCGATGAACGCCCGCATCTTCAGCGTCAACACCGGTGAGATCCTGTGGGCCGACGAGGCCCGCGCCGAAGAGTCCAGTGTCAAGGTCTCCGTCGGCGGCTTCGGTGGCGGCGCCGACGACAAGCGGATGTTCGACAAGGTGATGAAGCCGGTCATCCAAGAGCTGACCGCCAGCATCAAGTCGGCGGACCTGTAGGTCGAAAGATCAGCCCGCCGCAAGGTGTGGCCGAGAAGCGAAAAGCCCGGGAGTGTTTCCCGGGCTTGTTGCGTTGTGGACAAACGGCCCCTGGCGCCCGGCGCCGCGCCGGACTATGGCGTAAACCGCATGGTGAGGTTGGTATACATCTTCACCCGCACGCCGTTCTTCTTGGCCGGGGTGTAGCGCGCCCGCCGGGCGGCTTCCAGGGCGGCCTGCTCGAAGCCGTAGCCGACCTCCTCGCCGACCGTCTCCGCTTCGGTCACCCTCCCGGTCTCGTCGACCAGCAGCCGCACCTCGACCACCGCCTGCTTGTTCAGACGCCGGGCGATGGCGGGATAGTTCGGGTCCGGTAGCCGCTCGATCTTCGGCGGCGTGACGCCAGCGCCGGGCCGCACCAGTTCGCCGAGGCGCACCTTGGGCGGCTCCGGCTTGGCCGCGGCTTCCGCGGCGGCGGCTTCGGCCGCCGCTTGCTCCTGGGCGAGCTTCTCAGCGGCGACTTTGGCGGCGGCTTCTTCCGCCGCCTTCTCCTCGGCGGCGACGCGCTCGGCCTCGATGCGCTCTTCTTCGGCGATGCGATCCGCTTCCGCCTGGCGGGCGGCTTCGAGTTCCGCCTCGCGCTCGGCGGCGGCATCCTGGGTTTCCGTGAGCTGGTTCTGCAGGCGGGCGATGCGTTCGTCGTACTGCGACCGCAACTTGGCCTCCATCTCCTCGCTGCGGGAATCGATCATGTCGGCGAGTTGTGCCTGGATCTCTTCCGGCGTGGGGCCGGCCGGCTCCTCCGGTTCGAGTTCGGCGGCATCGACCTCCGTCGCCGGTGTGACCACCGGCGGCGGTTCGACCGGCGCCTCGGCCACCTCCGTGCGCTGCTGATTCCAGTACAGCAGCCCAAGGGCGGCAGCCGCGATCAGGGCGGCGGCGGCCGCCAGGCCGATCCACAGTCCTCGCTTGCCGCCTTGCCGCTCCACCGGCACGGGGCCCGTTTCCTCCAGCTTCGCGTCCGGCAAGACCGATCCGGTGGTCGCTGTCGCCGCCGGTGCGGCGGCGGCCGCTGGAGCGGCGACCGCGGCGACGGGGGTCGGTGGCTCCTGCTGGATCGCCTGCTGGATCACCGCGGTGGGGATCTCGATGGTCTTTTCCGCCTCGATCTCTTCGGACTCTCGCTCGATCTCGTGGCGGAAGAGGTTGTGCATGAAGAAGGCGAGGTTGAAGGTGGTCGCCGTGTGCTGCCCGTCGAGGATGATCTTCGACAGTTCCTTGTGCCAGGTCGCGGCGTCGGCGATGCGCTGGCCGCGGGGGGCCAGGCTGCTCTCCAGGAACTGGGCGAGATCCGCCGGTATCGCCTCGCCTTCGGCGCCGAGGCGCCCCTGGCGGATCACCGGGCCGTAACCCTCTGCCTCCGGCGGCGGCAGCGGCTGGCAAGTCAACAACTCGTAGAGGATGACGCCCAAGGAGAAGGTGTCGTCCACCGCCTGGGCCTGGCCCTCGGCGAGGGCTTCCGGCGCCAGGTAACGGGTGACGCTGGTGCTGAAGGCGCCACCGGAGGCGAGGCCGGTAAGGCCCGGCGCCACCTCGAAACCGAGCAGTCGGGTTTCGCCTTCGCTCGACACCATGATCAGGTGAGGCACCACGAAGCCGTGGGATACCCGCTGGCCTTCGAAGCGTGTTTCGTAGGCCATGGCGAGGGCCAGAGCGATACGTTCGGCGGCCAGCAGCGCGTGGTCCACCGGCATCGGCTGTTGCTGGGAGCTGGCGGCGACCAGCAGGTCGCTCAGGTTCTTGCCGGAAATGTAGTCGTAGGCGATGTACGGAATGCCGCGCACTTCGCCGAGGTCGGTGCCCAGGCCGATGTTCGGGCTCTTGAGACCTTCCTGGACGCCGCGGCGGTCGCGCACCGCGTTCCACAGGTGGGCGCCATTGATATTGCGGCCGTTGAACACCCGCAGCAGCAGCACTTCTTGCACTTCCTGCTGGCCCACCCGGCCGGCTCGGAAGGTTTCTCCGAGGGAGTCCTCACTCAGTTTTTTCAGAAGAAGATAGGGGCCAAACTCTTCGAGACGGCTCATCGCATCCTCCACTAGGCGACTTCTTCGGATACCCGACAATTGAATCAATAGGAGACGGCGACGCCCCCGAGCGTCGCCTCAAGAGGGAATGCTATCAGGGAGACGGCGAATCGCCGCGCGATTCCGCGGCCCGTTCTTCCGCCCAGCGTCGCCGCCAATAGCGCTTCTGCCATTCGTTGACGTTGCGGTTGTGTTCGCCGAGGGTGCGGGCGAAGACGTGGGAACCGTCGTTGCGGCTGACGAAGTAGAGGTACGGTACCTCCGCCGGATCCGCCGCCGCCCGCAAGCTGCCGAGGCCCGGAGAGCAGATCGGCCCCGGCGGTAGGCCCGGATAGCGGTAGGTGTTGTAAGGCGAATCCACCTGCAGGTTGTCGCGGGTCAGGTTGCCGTTCCAGCGGTCGAGGCGCATCAGGGCGTAGATCACCGTCGGGTCGGCGTACAGGGCGATGCCTCGTTCCAGGCGATTGGCATAGACGCCGGCGATCACCGGCCGCTCGTCCGCCAGGCGTGCCTCCTTCTCCACCACGCTGGCGAGGATCACCGCCTCCCGCAGCGAGCGGCCGCCGCCCTCCGAGTCGCTCGGCGAGTAGGCCTCGCCGAAGCGTTGGCGGAAGGTCTCGACCAACCGCTGGACGATCTCCACCTCGCCGGTGCCGCGGGCAAATCGGTAGGTATCCGGAAACAGATAGCCTTCGAGATCGTTCGCCGCCGGATCGAGATCGGCGATCGGGGCGGGATCGTTCATCGCCGCTTCGAAGGCCCGGCGGTCGCCGAAACCCGCGTCCGCCAGGATCTTCGCCGTCTCGGCGAGGGTCTTGCCTTCGACCAGGGTGACCGGGTGGGTGACGATGTCGCCGGCGATCAACTTGGCGAGCACCTGGCGGGTGGAGAGCGCGCCCTCGAAGCGGTACTCGCCGGCCTGCAGCGGTGGATTGTCGAGGCCGTAGACCAGGTAGAGGCGGGCGGCGGTGGGATCCTCCAGCACCCCTTCGGCGGAGAGTTCCGCCAGGATGGTGGTCACCGCCATGCCGGGCTCCACCACCACCGTCTTGCCGTCCCCAGCATAGGCCTTGTAGGGCTGGTCGGTGCGCTGCCAGAGCCACCAGCCGGCGCCCCCGGCGACCATCAGCGCGAGCAAGAGAAACAGCAGCAGGAGGCCGAAGAGACGCTTCACTCGAGGGCCTCCGGGGACGGTGGCGGCTGAATGCCGAGATCCAGGGCGTCCTGCAGGAGGATCTGCGCCGCCACGGAATCCACCCGTTCCGGGTGTTGCCGAGGATCGACGCCGGCGGCGGCCAGGCGCTCTTCCGCCTCGACGCTGGTCAAGGCCTCGTCGACCGTGTGGAGCGGCAGGCCCGTCGCCGCCGCCAGGCGCCGGCCAAAGGCGACGGCGCGCTCGGCGGCAGGCCCGCGGCTGCCGTCGAGTCCACGGGGTTCGCCGATCACCAGCGCTTCGACTCGCTCGCTGGCGGCCAAGGCCGCGATCCGGCGCACGGCGTGGCGGTTGTCCCGGCGTTCGAGGGTGGTCAGGGGAACCGCCAGCCGGCCCTCCGGATCGGAGATCGCCAGCCCAATGCGCCGGTCACCGTAGTCGATTCCTAGGGTTCGCATGGTGGGTTCGTCGGGCATCTCCTCTCCGGGCCTGAGCGGTCCGGGAGCGCCATTCTACTCGTCATCCCTGTGCTAGGATCCAGCCGTTCCGCTCGGACCCCTCGGCTCCTTCTACCCAAGGCATTTCGCGAGCTGGACATCCTTCGAATCCGGTCTTCGAATCAATCTTCGACCTAGGAATTTTCATGGAAGACGTCGTCATACTGAGTGCCGCCCGCACGCCCATCGGTTCCTTTCAAGGGGCGCTCTCCAGCCTTTCCGGCCACGCGCTGGGAGCCCGCGCCCTGGAAGGGGCTTGCGAGCGGGCGGGAGTGGCTCCGCGGGACATCGAGCAGGTCAACATGGGCTGCGTGCTGACCGCCGGCCAGGGCCAGGCTCCGGCCCGCCAGGCGGCCCTCGGCGCCGGCTGTCCCGAGGCGACCGGCGCGATCACTCTGAACAAGGTGTGCGGTTCCGCCATGCGCGCGATCATGATCGGTGCCAACGACCTGCGCTGCGGCGACTATCGGGTGGTGGCCGCCGGCGGCATGGAGAGCATGAGCCAGGCGCCGTACCTGGCAACCGGCGCCCGCGACGGCCTGCGCCTAGGCCACGGCAAGCTGATCGACTCGATGATCCACGACGGCCTGTGGGACCCTTACAACGACAAGCACATGGGTAACTGCGCGGAGACCTGCGCGGCGAAGTACGAGTTTTCCCGCGAGGCGCAGGACGCCTTCGCCGGGGAGAGCTACCGCCGCGCCCGGCAGGCTACCGAAGACGGCTCCTTCGGCCGCGAGATCGTGCCGGTGGAGGTGCCTCGGCGCAAGAAGGATCCGCTCAGGGTGGAGCGCGACGAGGAGCCCTTCCGGGTGGACCTCGAACGCATGGCCTCGCTCCGGCCGGCCTTCCAGCGCGACGGCGGTACGGTTACCGCCGCCAACGCCAGCACCATCAACGACGGCGCCGCGGCGGTGCTGCTGACCACCGCTTCCCACGCCCGGGAACTGGGGCGAAGGCCGCTGGCGCGCATCGTCGGTCACTCCACCTTCGCGCAGGATCCGGAATGGTTCACCACCTCACCGGTGGGTGCCGTGAAAAACGTCCTCGGCCGCCACGGCCTGACCGCCGCGGACATCGACCTGTGGGAGATCAACGAGGCCTTCGCGGTGGTCGCCATGGCCTTCCAGCAGGAACTGGAGATCGACCCGGAGCGGGTCAATGTCTACGGCGGCGCGGTGGCTCTGGGGCATCCCATCGGCGCCTCCGGCGCCCGCATTCTGGTCACCTTGCTCAATGCCATGGAGGCGCGCGATGCGCACCGCGGTTGCGCCGCCATCTGCATCGGCGGCGGCGAGGCGACGGCGATCGTGGTCGAGCGCTGAGGCGGCAAACCACCCACGGCTTGATCTCTTGGTGAACTCTTGATGGCGCATCCTGTCCCTTCCCGCCCCATGCCGTCGCTCTTCGGCGGCGTTCTGGTCGGCCTCGCCCTGTGGGCGATGCCGCCGGCGATCGCGGCCCAGGTACCGGTGGAAGAGCCCGCCTCCGCCGAAATTCCGGTGGGCGCCGAAGGCGAGATTCGAGAGCCCGACGGCGGTGACGAACCCGTGGAGTCCGCGGCCGACGAACCGGCCGAGCCGGAGCGCGAGCTGACGGAGTTCAAGCTGCCGCTGTCCGGAGAGCAGGGCGGCGGGGTGGTTTCCGGCGTTGCCGTGGATCTCGAGTTCGAGCGCGACGACTACGTAGTGATAAGCGGCTTCGTCGAGATCGAGTACCAGGATGTCGTGCTCAAGGCGGACCGGGTGGAGGTGGACCTCTCCACCCGCCTCGCCACCGCCGAGGGTAACGTCATCGTCGATCAGGGACCGCGCCGGGTGGCCGCCGAGTGGGCAGAATTCCACCTCGAAGAGAAGACCGGCACCTTCCGGGAGGCCACCGCCTACGTCGATCCGGACTATTACTTCTCCGGCGCCGAGGTGTCGAAGATCGCCGCCGACGTGTATACGGTGACCGACGGTGTGTTCACTTCCTGCGAGGACGACGTGCCGGACTGGAGCTTCCGCCTCGGCGAGGCGCGGGTGGAGGTGGAAGGCTACGCGCGGGTCAAGCACGCCTCGATGCGGTTGAAGAAGCTGCCGGTGCTCTATACGCCCTACATCGTATGGCCCACCAAGCGCGAGCGCACCTCCGGCCTGCTGGTGCCGAACATCGGCTACTCGGACCGCCGCGGCGCGTACCTCGGCCTGGCCTACTACCAGGTGCTCGGCCGCAGCTACGACACCACCATGTTTTTGGATCTCTACAGCGAAGGCTTCGTCGGCCTCGGCAACGAGTTCCGCTACCGGCCGACGGAGGGCACCCTCGGCAACTTCCGGGGCTACGTGATCCAGGATGCCGATCTCAACAACGACTGGCGCTGGAAGCTGGAGTTCGACCACGAGCAGAACGACCTGCCCGGCGGAATGCGCGGCGTGGCGACGGTGCGGCGCACTTCGGATTTCGAGTTCTTCCGGGACTTCGAGCGCGATTTCGACCGCGCCTCCCGCAGCTTCGAGGAGAGCCGCGCCTTCATTTCCGGCAACTGGGGCTCCCACCTGTTGAACATCGAGGTGACGGACCGCGAGTCCTTCATCGGCGGCAGTACCACCACCGACCGCCGCTTGCCGGATGTCGAGTACCAGCTACGCGCCACCCAGCTCGGCAAGAGCCCCTTCGTTGTGTCGATGAACACCTCCGCTTCGTACCTCTCCGTCGATCGCTCGGAGACCTACGTGGCGGACTACGGTCGCTTCGACATCCAGCCGCGGGTCTCCGTACCCTTCCGGCCGGCTTCCTGGCTGTCCGTGTCGATCGACGGCGGCTACCGCTTCACCTGGTACGAGGACAGCCTCGACGAGACGCGCACCGGTTTTTCCGGCGACAGCCTGAGCCGCGCCTTCCCGGTGGCCGGAGCGAGTTTGGTCGGCCCCTCCTTCTCGCGCATTTTCAGTCCGCAGAAGGGACGTTTCGGCAAACTTCGGCACGTCATCGAGCCACGGGTGACCTACACCTATGTGGGCGATTTCGACGACCAGTTGGAAGTGCCGCAGTTCGATGGGGTGGACGGCTTCGCCACCAACAACTCGGTGCGCGTGGCGCTGGTCAATCGCCTCAAGGCCAAGGCGCGGGACGAGGAGAAGGGTGGCGGCGCCCGCGACATCCTGAGTTTGGAGATCGGCCGCAGCTACAGCTTCGATGACGATCTGCCGGGAGAGGTGGGGGCCGGCGAAACGTCCCAGGCCGGTCCGTTGGATGCGTTGCTGCGGTTCAACCCCAGCGAGCGCACCAGCCTGCGGGTCCAAGCTTTCTACAGTCCCCTTTTCCAGCAGGTGCTCGGCACCTCCGTGACCAGCCGGTGGTCCGGCAAGCGCGCCGGCTACCTGGTGCGCTGGAATCGGGCCTACCGAGCCGAGACCGGCGACATCAGCCGCGATCAGGCGCGGATCGAGACCAACTTTGACATTCTCCCTAAGCGCCTCAAGGCCCGTATTTCCGTCGACTACGACATCGAACGCAGCGAATTCCAGGAGAAGCGGCTATTCCTGGACTACCTCTCCCAGTGCTACAGCCTTCGCCTGGAGCTGCGCGACTACACGGTGAACAACGTCGAAGAGACGGACTACCGCTTTGCCTTCACCCTCAAGAACGTGGGAACCTTCCTCGACCTGACCGGTCGCTACGAGTAGGCGCCGTCCCCGGCGGGCGGGTCCTCGAGTCCGGCGAAGAAGCCGGCGACGAGACTGCCTGTGAGACGCTGCGGCCGCAACGAAAACGAAAGCGAGAAGTCATGAAAGGCCTGATCCTCTCCGGCGGCAAGGGAACCCGCCTGCGGCCGCTGACCTACACCTCGGCCAAGCAACTGGTGCCGGTCGCTAACAAGCCGGTGCTGTTCTTCGGCATCGAGTCGATCGTCGCCGCCGGCATCGAGGAGATCGGCATCGTGGTGGGCGACACCGGCGACGAGATCCGCGAGGCGGTGGGCGACGGTTCGGCCTTTGGGGCGCGGGTCACCTACATACAGCAAGAAGCGCCCCTCGGCCTGGCCCACGCGGTGTTGATCGCCGAGGACTTCCTGGGCGACGATTCCTTCGTAATGTACCTGGGCGACAACCTGATCGCCGGCGGTATCACCAGCCTGGTGGACGAGTTCCGGGAACTCGACTGCGCCGCCCAGATCCTGCTGGCGGAGGTGTCCAACCCGCAGCAGTTCGGGGTGGCGGAGCTACAGGACGACGGCCGCATCCGCCGCCTGGTGGAGAAGCCGGCGGAGCCGAAGAGCAACCTGGCGTTGGTCGGGGTGTACATGTTCGGGCCGGAGATCATGCAGTCGGTCAAGTCCATCAAACCGTCCGGCCGCGGCGAGCTGGAGATCACCGACGCCATTCAAAACCTGATCGACCGCGGCCTCGACGTCCATCCGCACGAGGTGCGCGGCTGGTGGAAGGACACCGGCAAGCTCGAAGACATGCTGGAGGCCAACCGCATTGTGCTCGAGACTCTCGAAACGCGCCGCGGCAGCCAGGTGTGCGAGGGCAGCTCCATCGAGGGCCGGGTGGCGGTCGGCGACGGTGTCGAGATCATCGATTCGGTGGTGCGCGGCCCGGTGGTGATCGGCGAAGGGGCGCGCCTCGAAGGGGCTTTCGTCGGTCCCTACACCTCGATCGGCGATGGCTGCGTGCTCTCTTCCTGCGAGATCGAGAACTCCATCGTCCTCGCCGGCAGCCAGATCGTCGAGGTGCCGCTGCGCATCGACGGCTCCTTGATCGGCCGCAACGTGCGCATCGCTAAGACCGACATGAAGCCCAAGGCCTACCGCTTCATGGTGGGAGACAACTCCGAGGTGGGAGTGATCTGATGCCGCGCCTTTCAAGTCCGCTACGGGCCGGATCTTCTGGGGATGTGCCGTGCGAGGCCTAGTGCTCGGTGGCGGCGGCATGCTCGGCCGGGCGATGGCCGAGTGGGGACGCGAGCGGGGAGTGGCGGTGCTCGCCCTCGACCGTGCCCGGGCGGACATCGCCGACCCGGAGCGCCTGGCCTATTGGGTGGACCGCTTCCGGCCGCAGGTGGTTTTCAACTGCGCCGCCTACACCCAGGTCGACGACTGCGAGACCGAGCGCGACCACGCCTTCGAAATCAACGGCCGGGCGGTAGCCCACGTCGCGGCGGCGGCCTGGCGGGTGGACGCCTCGCTGGTCCACGTGTCGACGGACTACGTTTTCGCCGGCACCGCCGACACCCCCTACCGGGAGGACGACGCGACCGCTCCGCGCTCCGTCTACGGCGAGTCGAAGCTGGCGGGGGAGCGCGAGGCCCTGGCTTATGACCGCTCGCTGGTGGTGCGGGCGAGCTGGCTGTTTGGCCCCGGTGGACCGAACTTTGCCGCCACCATGATGCGCCTGATGGACTCAGGGCACCAGGACCTGCGGGTGGTCGACGACCAGCGCGGCTGCCCCACATATACTCCCTTCCTGGCCGATGCTCTGTGGCGGCTGGCTGAGCTGGGCACCACGGGAGTGATGCACTATCGCAATCGGGAGCCGGTCACCTGGCACGGCTTCACCACGGAAATCGCTCGTCTCTGGAATCCGCAAGTCATGGTGACGCCGGTGACCACGGACGAGTTTCCCCGACCGGCCGAACGCCCGGCCTACTCGGTCCTCGACGTGTCGAGGTTCGAGGCGGCGGTGGGCGAACGGGTTCCCTCGTGGAACGATGGCCTGGTCCAGTACCTGGCACGGTTGCGCTGAAACGACCAGCGACCGAGCCGCAGGAGAAGAACATGAGAGCGTTGATTACCGGCATCACCGGCTTTGCCGGTTCCCACCTGGCGGACTACCTGCTGGCCGAACAGCCGCAGGTCGAGGTGTTCGGCACCTACCGCTGGCGGAGCCGGATGGAGAACATCGAGCACTTGGGGGACCGCGTCACCTTGGTGGAAGCGGACTTGAACGACTTCACGGCGGTCCACAGGACCCTCGCCGAGGTGCGGCCGGACTACATTTTTCACCTGGCGGCCCAGAGCTTCGTGCCGACCAGTTGGCGGGCGCCGGCGGAGACCCTGAGTTCCAACACCGCCGGCCAGACCAACATCTTCGAAGCGGTGCGTGAGCTCGGCCTCGATCCGGTGATCCAGATCGCCTGCTCGAGCGAGGAGTACGGCCTGGTCTACAAGGAAGAAACGCCGATTGAGGAGACCAATCCGCTGCGTCCCCTGTCGCCCTACGCGGTGTCGAAGGTGACGCAGGACTTCCTCGGCTACCAGTACTTCCAGAGCTACGGCATCAAGGCCATCCGCACCCGCGGCTTCAATCACACCGGCCCACGGCGCGGCGAAGTGTTCGTGCTGTCGAACTTCGCCAAGCAGATCGCCTCCATCGAAGCGGGACTCCAGGAACCGGTGATCCGGGTAGGCAACCTGGATGCCATTCGCGACTTCACCGACGTGCGGGACATGGTGCGGGCCTACTGGCTGGCGGTGACCAAGGCGCGGCCCGGCGAGGTCTACAACATCGCCACCGGCAACGGCATCTCGATCAAGGACATGCTCGACCGGCTGATCGCCATGTCCACCGCCGACGTGCGGATCGAAGAGGACCCCGAGCGCCTGCGCCCGTCGGACGTCGAGATCCTGATCGGCGACGCCTCCAAGTTCAAGGCCGACACCGGCTGGGAACCGCGGGTGCCCTTCGAGAAGACCATGGCGGACACCCTGGAGTACTGGCGCCGGCGGTTGGGCGTGAAGCCCGTCTCCGCCACCGTGGGAGATTGATGCACCTCCTGGTCACCGGCGTGTCCGGATTCGTGGGCTGTCGTCTCGCGGCGGTGGCCCTCGACCGGGGACACCGGGTAACTGGAGTGTGCCTGGGCGAGCGCCGGGCGCCGGAGGGCGTGTCGGTCCACGAGGTGAACGTGCTCGATGGCGCCGCCCTGGCGGCGGTGGTCGCCGCGGAGAATCCGGACGTGGTGATCCATCTGGCGGCCCTGTCCCACGTCGGCCGGTCCTGGAATCGCATGGCGGACTATTTCGCCGTCAACTTCATCGGCACCGAGAACCTGCTCGACGCCGCCGGCGACCGGCGGGTGGTGTTCGCTTCGAGCGCCGAGGTCTACGGCTACGTGCCGCCGGCGGAGCAGCCCATCGCCGAGAACCGCGCCTTGGCGCCGCGCAGTCCCTACGCCCTGACCAAGGCCGCCGCCGAGCGGTTGGCCCTCGCTCGCGGCGCCGTGGTGGCCCGCACCTTCAATATGATCGGGGCCGGCCAGGCGCCGGAGTTCGCTTTGCCCTCTTTCGCCCTGCAATTGGCGGCTATCGCCCGCGGCGAGCACGAGCCGGCGCTGTCCGTCGGCAACCTGGCGGCCCGGCGGGATTTCTTCCACGTGGCGGACGGGGTGGATGCCTATCTATTGCTGGCCGAGCGCGGGGTGAGCGGCGAGGCCTACAACGTCGGCTCCGGCACCGATCATTCGATCGAAGAAGTGGTTCAGAAGCTGTGCTCCGTCGCCGGCTTGGAGGTGCGCATCGAGGTCGACCCGGCCCGGGTACGGCCCGTCGACATCCCCCTGATGCGCGCCGGCAGCGACAAGATCCGAGCCCTCGGCTGGCAGCCGAAGCACGATTTTGAGAGCGCCGTGCGAGAGACCTGGACCGCCGCCCGGGACGGCGCCGAGGAGGTGACCGCATGAGCCTCACCGGCGGCGAGGTCGCCCGCAAGGTCGTTCACATGAGCGTCGGCGGCTTCGCCTTCCTGCTGCGCTTTCTCGGTCCCCTGTGGGGCGCCGTGCTGGCGATTGTCGCCTTCCTGTTCAACTGGAAGGTGCTGCCGCGTCTCGGAGGGCGTCACCTGTTGCGGGAGGGAGAGAAAACCTCCGGCCGCTCCATCGGGGTGCTGCTCTACCCGGTGTGCGTGCTGCTCTTGATCCTGCTCTTCCACCGCCGCCTGGAGGTGGCGGCGGCGACCTGGGCAATCCTCGCCTTCGGCGACGGCATGGCCTCCCTGGTGGGGATGAGCATCGGTCGCGCCAAGCTCCCCTGGAACCCGGACAAGAGCTGGGCCGGCACTCTCGCCTACTGGCTGTTCGGCACCGCCGGCGCCGTCACCCTGCTGCTGTGGACCGCCCCCGGGCGCTATGACTGGACCTTCGCGCTGATCGTTTCGGCGGTCACGGCGCTGGTGGCGGCGGCCCTCGAGTCGCTGCCCCAGGGGCTGGACGACAATATCGGTGTGCCCCTCGTCTCGGGCCTCTTGCTCTACGGCCTGGTGCTCTCCGCCGGTGGCTGGGCGGCCTTGCCGGCGGCCGGGTTGTGGATGGCGCTGACGATCGGCGGGGCGATCAATGCGGTGCTCGCCCTCGCCGCCTACGGGGCCAAGAGCGTCAACCTCTCCGGCGCCATCGCCGGCTGGCTGATCGGCACGACGATCTGGGGCTTCCTCGGCTGGCAGGGCTTTCTGGTGCTGCTGGCCTTCTTCGTTCTCGGTACCGCCTGCACCAAGCTCGGCTATCAGCGCAAAGCGGAAAAGAATCTGGCCCAGGAAGGCGGCGGCCGGCGCGGCGCGCGGCACGCCCTCGCCAACACCGGCGTGGCCTTGGCCTGCGCCGTGTTTGCCGCCACCACCCCGCATCCGCTCGTCTTTGCTCTGGCCTTCGCCGGAGCCTTCGCCACCGCCGCGGCGGACACCGCCGGCAGCGAGATCGGCCAATTGATGGGCAAGCGCACCTTCCTGATCACCAACCTGAAGCGGGTGCCGCCGGGCACCGAAGGCGCCGTGTCGATGGAGGGTACTGCGGCCGGCGTGCTGGCCTCGGCGGTGATCGGGGTGTTGGCCGCCGCCGTCGGCCTGTTCCCCTGGCTGGGGGTGGCGGTGGTGGTGATCGCCGCCTTCGTCGGCACCACGCTCGAAAGCCTGGTGGGAGCGACCCTCGAAAAGCGCGGCCTGCTGGACAACGAGGCGGTCAACTTCCTGAACACCCTGGTGGGTGCGGCAAGTGCCGGCGCCCTCGCCTTTCTCGTATAGGCCCTCGCCGTGAGCAAACTCCGCCACTACGCCAAGCTGTCGCGGCCCTTCACCCTGCTGCCGCCGCTGTTGGGCATCGTCTCCGGCGCGATCTGCGCCTTCGGCTCCGCCCACAATCCGGATCCGGACTACCGCCTCACCGCCTCGGTGGTGCTGACGGTGGTGCTGGGTTCTCTCTGCGCCAGCTTCCTGAATGCCGCCTCGAACGCCATCAACCAGATCTACGATCTGGAAATCGACCGCCTCAACAAGCCAAACCGCCCGCTGGTGACCGGCGCCCTGTCGCTGCGCGAGGCGTGGTGGTTTATTGGGCTGTTCTATGTGCTGGCGCTCATTCCCACCTGGCTGGTGGTGCCCTTTCCCTTCGAGACCTGGGGCGAAAAGCTGACGGCGCCGCTGGCGCGCCACGAGACGTTCTTCATCTACCTGGCGGGAATGCTCTTCACCTTCATCTACTCGGCGCCCGCCTGGGGGCGCACCAAGACCCTCGGTTTGATGGCAAACCTTACCATCGCCATTCCCCGCGGCGTGCTGTTGAAGGTGGCCGGCTGGGCGATGGTGGCGAGTGTCGTTTACACCGAGCCCTGGTTCATCGGGGCGATCTTCGGATTGTTCCTGATCGGCGCCGCCGGCACCAAGGACTTCGCCGACATCGAGGGCGACCGGGCCGGCGGCTGCAAGACCCTGCCGATCGTCCACGGCGTGCGCAAGGCGGCGTGGATCATCGCCCCGTTCTTCGTGCTGCCTTGGATCTTGATCCCCTTCGGCGCTCGCTGGCCGGATCCGCAGGATCCGTCGCTGCCGATCCTCACCGGCAACACGGCGCTATTGACCGGCCTGGGTGTCGGGTTGACGCTGTGGGGGGGCTACACCTCGTACCTGCTGCTGCGGGATCCGGACTCGTTGACCCGCACCGAGAACCACCCTTCCTGGCGGCACATGTACTTGATGATGATGGCGGCGCAGATCGGCTTCGCCCTTGCATATCTCGTATAGACCGTCGAACGCGGTTAGAATCACCTCTTTCCCTGACTGACCATCATCTGGAGAAGCCGCCATGCCTGACGCTCAGACTGAAACGCAAGCCGACGACATCACCCTCGCGCGGGTGGAAGAAGCTTTCGACGCTGCGGACCTTCCTCCCAGCCGGGGGCTGCTCTCCTTCTACGATCGTCTGCGCGGCCGGATCCTGAAAGCCGTCGAGCGCAAGGGCGGCCGTCTCGGCCAAGGTGCCGTCAAGGCCCTTCTGCTGGTGCCCGACGTGTTCATGCTGCTGGTGCGGTTGGCCCTCGATCCGGAGGTGCCGAAGTCTTCCCGGGCGCTGGTCGGCGGCGCCCTGGCCTATTTCATCCTGCCCTTCGATCTGATGCCCGAAGGCCTGATCGGCGGCGCCGGCTTCCTCGACGACCTGGTGGTCGCCATGGCGGTGCTCGCCCAATCCTTCGGCGGCGAGTTGGAGCCCTACGCCCGCAAGCACTGGAGCGGCTCCGAAGACTTGCGCAAAGTGATGCTCGACATCACCAGCACCGCCCAGAACCTTCTCGGCGCCAACCTCTACGGCCGCCTCGGCCGGGTGCTGGCGAAGCGCGGCGTCTATCTAGAGGACCAGAAACCGCGCCAGGTCGAGGGCGACGGAACCGTCAACTAGCCGGGTGCTGGCGACTTGTCAGCACCCGGCCAGGCGGCATCCGCTCGTCGCTTCGCCGGTACTGCCCCGCTACTCTGTGAGGGCCCGGTAGGCGTTGACCCGGCCGCGGCCGCTGAAGGCATCGAATCCGGGAGTGATCACGTCGTCCGCCGTGCGGAAAAGTCGATGCCTCACCAGCCAGCCGGGTAGCCAGCCGTTCAGCGGACTCTCGACCATCGCGGCGACGCTGCCGACGTGGGCCGCCGCCGGCCGCACGCCGAAGGAGAAGATCCACACCGGCGTCGTCTCGAAGTTGCAGATGGTCGAGAAGTCGAAGGGGCGCGCCGACACGAACTGGGTGAAGCCGCTGCATGCACCCACCGAGAAGATGAACAGGTTGGGATCCGTCTCGCAGGTCACCGGGTCGCGCTGACCACCCGGAGCGGCGATGTCCACCAGTGAGTAGCCGTAGCTGCTTTCAGCGGACCACTGGTCATCGAGACCCGTGGCGCCGACCACGGTGGTGCCGGTCTGGGCCGGAATCAGCAGCTCGTCACCGTCCGCGTCGGCGTTGAATCCGCACATATCGCGCTCCGTCCAGGCGCCCGTCAGGATGAGCGATCCTCGGATTTTGGCGTAGAGCATGGCCCGGCGCAGAGCCAGGATCAGGTTCCGATCCTCCCGCACGCTCCAGCGCAGACGGCGGTCGAACTGATCCGGGATGACGATGACGTCCGAGCCGATGTCGGCGGCGTAGCGCACGGCCGTCACCAAATCGCCGATACGGCCGCGCTCCTGGCTGTCGAGCCACTTGACGCCGACCAGGGTGGCATGGGGTACCGGACAGGCATGGGCCACGGCGTTGCACACCATCATGCTGGCGGTGTACGTGCCGTGAATGCCGAGATCGGCGATCGGGTGGGCGCCGGGGAAGAGGTCCTGCACCATGGCAACGTCCTCGGGCACAAAGTTGCGGCTGCGCTCGAGGTCCACCCGGCCCTGGAGTTCGACGTGGGTGTAGTCGAGGCCCGAGGCGACCACGGCGATCGTCACGTCCTCGTCTCCCAGGTTGCCCAGCTCGCTCCATACCCGGTCCACTTCCATCTTTCGAAGGTCCCACTGTAGGTCCCAGAGAATGGAGTTGACGAGGTCGTCAGCGGTGACCGTCGAGGGAGTCAGGGGTACCGGCTCGGTGATCAGATGTGCAAAGGAAACCTCGTCTTGCTTGAGGAAGGATGCTTCGACCGGATAGGTCTCGGCGGTGAACGCCGTAGGTCGGCGCAAGTCCGGATGAGCGCCGAGGATCTTGCGATCCCCCGCCGCCTTGGAAGCAAAGGACAGGTCGTCCGCCTCGACCAGGGCGACGCCGATGTCCGCGTGATTGCGTAGCATCTTGGCGCCGTGACCTTCAACGATCTTGCGGGCCTCTTGCGCCTTGATGTTCTCGGCCTCGAAGACGACGAGATAGCGCTCGGCCATGGCGGGGGAAGCGGCGGTGACGAGTAGGGTCGCGGCCGCGACGAGTTGGGTAGGGCGCATCATGGGGCTTGTCTCCTATGGATCTGAGGCGCGCCAGGCCAAAGGAGGAACTTGGGCCTTCGCGCTCGCTCGTGAGATGGATCCATGGAGAATAATCGACATCATTATAATATTCAATATATGTAATATTCTTTTA
Organism: Acidobacteriota bacterium; assembly: GCA_039030395.1. NCBI lineage: Bacteria > Pseudomonadati > Acidobacteriota > Acidobacteriota bacterium. Next base: position 81,546 of record JBCCEF010000008.1, on the reverse strand, counting down.
TATAATTGGGTCGGGATCCCCTGGTGATGGGGCAAACTCAGAGAGTGGGACCCCACTCGGGAAGAATGGGCTATTGAGAGGCGCGCGCGAGGGCTGAACCAGACTCGTTCAAGGCCGAGGAGCCAACGCGTCCCGCATCAACGTCGAAAACATCACCATCAGCTCGTCCAGTTCGATGCCTTTGCGGCGGCGGAGCTGGTCGCCTTTGAGGGTGGCGATCTGGATCAGGCCGTGGACCTGGCCCCAGACGTAGACGGCGCTGGTCAGGGGCTCGATGTCGTCGCGGATCGAGCCGTCGCGGATCCCCACGGCGATCACTTCGGCGACCGCTTCCAGCAGATCGTCTTGCTCCTGAGCGCAGGCCGCTTCGTACGGGTTGGACTCGGCGAGCGGCACGGAGCGCGACTCGTACTGCGCCATGGCGTTGAACTGAGCCGGTGACTCCAGGGCGAACTGGATGTAGGAGATGCCCAGCGATTCGAGCTTGTCCATGCCGAGGAGCTCTTGCGAGGCGGCGCCCTCGAAGCGGCGGTTGAGCACCCGCAGGGCGCGGTGGGTGATGGCCAGCACCAGTTCCGCCGGATCCTCGAAGAACTCGTCGAGGTCGGGAGCCTTCACCCCGGCCTCGGAGGCCACCGCCGCCAGGGAGGCGGCCGGCGCGCCAGCGTCGAGGAACACCCGCTCCGCCGCATCGATCAGGCGGTTCTTCCGTTCCTGACGCTCTAGGGCCAAGCTCGGACTCTCGTTCATTACGACAAGATTAACAGCTCGTGGTGAAAAGATCTGTGGGCCATAAGACCCTTGCGCGCGACCCGCAGGACTTTCACCACGGGCTGTTACACCACCGCCGCGGCCGCGGTCCAGGTTCGGGGATGACGGCGGGCGGAGCCGGGAAGGTCTCCGCCCGCGGAGAAGGACGCTACTCGGTCACCGCCCGGTAGGCGTTTACCCGCCCGCGACCGCTGAACACATCGAATCCCGGATCGATCACGTCATCGGCAGTGCGGGTCATCTGCCAGTTGACCAGCCAACCCGGCAGCCAGCCGTTCCACTTGCTATCGATCAGGGCGGCCACGCTACCGGCGTGGGCCAGCGCCTGATCGGCGCCCAGGGCGAAGATCCAGGTGGGACCCGTCTCGAAGTTGCACAGAGTTGAGAAGTCCACTCCCAGGGGCGACACCCACTGGCTGAAGCTGGTGCAGGCGCCGAGGGCCACGTTGTAGAGGTTGGGATCCGGATCCGGCAGGCAGGTATCGGCGAGGACCCCGCCGCCGGGGGCGGCGATGTCGACCAGGGAACGTCCGAAGTCGGTGAAGTTGCCGTACTGGTCGTTGATGCCGGTGGCGGCGACGGCGGTGGCGCCCAACTGGGCCGGCGCGATGATGTTGTCGCCGTCGGCGTCGGCGTCGATACCGCATTCGAGGAGGGTTCCGCCGGCGCCGGTGAGCACCGCCGATCCACGCAGCCAGGCGTAGAAGATGGCCCGCTTGAGGGCGATGATGGCCGGGCGGTCGTCGCGATCGCTCCAGCGCAGCGGCTCGGCGAGGTTTTCGGGGATGACGATGACGTCCGAACCGATGGAAGCGGCATAGCGGATCGAGGTCACCAGATCGCCGACACGGCCGCGCTCCTGGCTGTCGAGCCACTTGACGCCAATCAGCGTGGAGTGCGGCACTGGGCAACTAAAGACCAGAGCGTTGCACACCATCAGGCTGGCGGTCCAGGTGCCCTGGAATCCGAGATCGGCGATGGGGTGGGCGCCGGGGAAGAGAGCCTGCACCTGGGCGGCGTCTTCCGGCACGAAGTTGCGGCTGCGGTCGAGATCCACCCGGCCCTGGAGGTCGGGATGGGTGTAGTCGAGTCCCGAGGCCAGCACGGCGATCTCCACGTCTTCGTCGCCGAGGTTGCCGAACTCCGTCCACACCCCTTCCACCTCGATCAACTGGAGGTCCCACTGGATGGCGAAGAAGAAGGTGTTGAGAAGCTGGTCCACGGTGACCGTGGAGGGAGTCAGCGGCGGAGGCGAGGTGATCAGGTCGCTCAAGGACGCCTGCGCGCCTCGGGCGGAGGCGAGGTCCGCCGGGAGGGTGGCGGGAATCGGTTCGGAGCCGGCGGCGGTGGCGTGCTGCACATCGCGGTAGGCGCCCACGATTTTGCCATCGGACTGGACCTTGGATGCGAATGCGGAGTCGTCCGCCTCGACCACCGCCACCCCAATATCCGCGTGATTGCGCACCATCGTGGCGCCATGGTTGTCGATGATCTGCTGGGCTTCCCGGGCCTTGAGGTTTTCCTGTTCGAACACCACGACATAGCGTTCGGCGGCCAGAGGGGAGGTAACGATGGCGCAAAGGGCCAACGCGGCGAGAAGTAGGGTCGGACGATTCATAGAAACATCTCCTGTCGTGAGGGTGAGTCGATCCTCGTGTCGGTTTCGCGCCGACGTTCAAAATGTTGAAAGCGAGTCTGATGTTACGCTCATATCCATTGATTTGCAATAGAACATATATAGACAAATGAGTAGTAGATAGGACTGGAAGGTCCCGGCCATCGGAGAGCCGTGTCTCCAGAGCCGTTGCCCGCGCGGCCTAGGAGGGATAGAGGTTTGGAGGGCCGCCGGCGCCGTTGTGGGCCGCCGGGACCGGTGGCGTCAGTCGCCCAATCGACCTAGGTCGTTGACCAGGGTTTCCAGCGCTTCGAGGTCCGAGGAGTCGTAATAGCCGCGAATGCGGCCTCGGCCGTCGACCAGCACGAAGCGGTTGCTGTGGACGATGGCCTCGCCGGGGGGCAGGGTTTCGGCCTCCGGAGCCGCCGCAACGCCCAGCTTGAAGCCATCGCGCACCAAGGCGTGGATCCCGTCGCTGGGTCCGGTGAGGAAGTGCCAGCGGTCGCTGGCCTCGTAGGAGCGGGCCCAATCCTCCAGGACCTCCGGCGTGTCGTGGCCGGGATCGAGGCTCACCGACACCAGCTTGGTCGCCGCCGGGAGCCGCTGGTCGAGGCGCGCCATGCGGGCGGTCATGGTGGGGCACACCAGGGTGCAGCGGGTGAAAATCGTGTCCGCTACCCAGGGGTGGCCGGCGAGGTCGGCGAGGGAGAAATCGCCTCCGTCGCGGTCGGTGAGGCTGAAGGCCGGCACCTGCCCGAGGATCGGGAGCGCCGCCTCCGGCGCTCCTTGCCGCTGCCGCGTCCAGGTGGCGAGCAGGATGATCAGTATGGCGCCGAGGAGCAGGCCCCACAGCAAACCCCGCCCGATCGAGCGGCCGACGGACTGTGGATCGTCCGGCAGAGGGTCGTCGGGTGAGCCGGACGGCAAGGTACCGTCTTCCGTCACGGGATCGACCTCGGTAGCGTCCGCCAAGTTCCGGCTCAGAAGCGGATGCGGTCCACCAGCATCACCGCCAGTAGCGCCGGTAGGTAGATAACCGACGCCAGCAGCAGCCGGTGGGCGGTGCCGCGGTGGCGCCGGCGGTTGAAGCCGAAGGAGCAAAGAAAGTAGGCCCCGCTCAGCAACGCGGCGCCGACGAAGTACAGGACCCCGGTGTGGCCGAGGACGGTGGGCAGTAGCGACACCGGCACCAGCGCCGCTGCGTAGAGCACCGCCTGGCGGCCGGTTCGGCTGCCGTCCGGATCGAACACCGGCAGCATCGGAAAACCGCCCTTCTGGTAGTCATCACGGTACATCCAGGCGATCGCCAGGAAGTGCGGCATCTGCCACAGGAAGAGAATGCCGAAGAGTGCCCAGGCTCCGGGTTCAATGGCGTCCCGGGCGGCGGTCCATCCCATCATCGGCGGCACGGCCCCGGGGACCGCTCCGACGATCGTCGCCAGCGAGCTGACCCGCTTCAGCGGCGTGTAGATGAAAACGTAGCCGGCGAGGGTGGCGGCACCCAGCAGGGCGGTCAGCAGATTGACCGAGTAGGCGAGTTGGGCGAGGCCGGTGATGGACAGGAGCACGCCGAGCACCAGCGCCGTGTCGGAACTGATTCGGCCGGCGGGAATCGGGCGCCCGGCGGTGCGGTCCATGCGGCTGTCCGGCTCGCGCTCGACCACCTGGTTGAGCACCCCGGCGCCACCGGCCACCAGGGCGGTGCCGAGGAGCACCGTCAACAGTCCTATCGGGTCGAAAGCCCTCAGCCCCACATTCAGGGGGCTGGCCATCAAATAACCGACGGCGGTGGTCACCACCACCATCACGGCGATGCGTGCCTTGACCAATTCGGAGAGGTCGGCGAACAGGGTGTCTTTTTTCACCCGACGCCTGTCGCCGGGGCCCCTGCGAGGCTCGGCGTGCACCGTCGGCGACGAGGTGGCGGGATGGGCGCTGGAGGAATCCATGATGGGCGCAGCAGGCTGCCGGTGAGCAACTCGAGCCTGGACTATGGCGGTATTCTACCAGCCGGTGGGGGTGTTCCCGGGGCAGAGAATTCGAGCACCAGATCCTGTTCGCCGAGGCGGGCGGTGAGTTCCCGTTCGCCGAGGGTCGGGTGCCAGGCGGCGACGATCCATTCATCTCCGTCGCCGGCCGGGGGATCGCGTAGCTCGAACCGGCCGTTTTCGTCCGTCACCGTGAACCAGCGGTGCTCCATCACCGCCAAGTAGCCGCGCATCCAGGGGTGGGAGGCGCAGCCGATCTCGAGGCGCCGCGCGGCCCGGTCGAAGCGGATCTCGGAGCGCATGCCTTCGAAGGGTTGCTGGAAGCGGAAGGCGAGGGGTTCGCCGCCGCCGCGCGGTGAGTGCCGAGGCTGGTGCAGGGTGGGGTCGGCGTTTTCGATCACCAGCGTTTGCCCCACCTGAAGGCCGGCCACCGGCGGGTCGTAGAAGCAGCTGCGAGCGGTCACCACCAGCGACTCCTCCGGCGCCTCGTCGGTTGCCGGCGGTGCGTCTTTCAGGAACACGAAGACATCCGCCAACCCGCGCCGTTCGTCCGCTGGATTCGCCTCTCCGAGGCGGACGGCGGAGAAGTTCGTCTGGCCGTCCCTCAGCTCCGCGCAGTTGGGGTCCACCGAGCGCATCGGCAGCGCCTCCACCGCGGGTTCGGCGCCGGAGAACACCGCTCGGCCAGCGATATGTGGCGGTGGCGGCGGTTCCTCTGGTGTCGCGGCGGCCGGCGGCGGCGGCTCCTCGGCACAGGCGACCAGAAGGACCAGAGTCAGCGCGGAGAATTTTGGGAGACAGCGCTTCAGAAGCATGGTGGAAGAGCGACCTCGGCGAGGCATGACCGAGCCAAAATTATACCGTGTTCGGGCTTTCCGGCGGGGTGCTGCGGGAGGATCGCGACGGGACCGGCAGGTATTTTCCGCTGCCTGTTAAGATGTCGCCCGCTCCGAGCGGTTGTGGGAACGCTCTCGAGGGAAGCTTCGACGCCGCCGGGGATTTTGGACAACAGGACGAGGCTGTCGACCGGCCGTCCGAAGCACGCTCTCCCTTGCGTCTGCAGAAGCGTGCCGCTAATATTCGTCGGGAGCTTGTGAATTTTTTCACAAGCTGGGTACGAGTCGGAACCGCAACTTTGATTTGTAGGTGCGGAGCGGTTTGAACCGCACAGATTCGATGTGACCGAGGGCGATTCCGAGAGGCGTCGATGCATGCCACAGATCTTCCAAAAGAGCGCAAATCAAATCTCGCGCCTGAGCATCGTCTTGGGTCTCGTGTCCCTGGGCGGCTTGGTTTGGGTGGGCTCTTTGCTCAGCACCTCCGGCTACGTGACCGGCGAGGGCGTGGTGCTCACACAACCGGTGCCCTTCTCCCACGATCATCACTTTACGGGTCTCGGCATCCACTGCGGTTACTGCCATACCACCGTCGAGACTTCGGCCTTCGCGGGCATTCCGCCGGTCGAGACGTGTATGAATTGCCACAAGGAGATCTGGACCAACGCGGAGCTGCTGGAGCCGATTCGCGAGTCGTACCGCTCCGGCGTGCCGATCGAGTGGGAGCGGGTGCACGATCTACCGGACTACGTGTTCTTCAACCACTCGATCCACGTTGCCAAGGGCATCGGCTGCGAGTCCTGCCACGGGCGGGTGGATGAAATGCCGCTGGTTCGCCAGGTCGAGTCGCTGACCATGGCCTGGTGTCTCGACTGTCATCGAGATCCGGCCGAGCATGTACGCCCGAAGGAGGAGATCTACACCTTCGACTGGAAACCGCCGATCCCGCAGTCGGAGCTGGGCCCACAACTGGTGGCGGAGTACGACGTCCAGAGCATCACGAATTGTTCCGCTTGCCATTACTGATGCTGGCACGACCGAGGATCCTGACGGCATGAGCATTCTAAAGATAGTCAAGGACGACGCTCCGCAGCGCGCGGCCGATGTGCCGGCCGAAGGCGGATCTTCCGGCCTCAGCCTGGAAGAAATCCGCGAGCGCCTGGCCGGCGCCGAGGGTCGGCAGTTTTGGCGCAGCGTCGATCAGCTCGCCGGTTCGGAAGGCTTCCGCGAACTGCTCCACCGCGAGTTCCCGCGGCAGGCCAGCGAGTGGCTCGGCGGCGGCACCAGCCGGCGTCGCTTCCTGCAGTTGATGAGCGCCTCCTTGGCTTTGGGCGGGCTTTCCGGCTGCGTCAAGCAGCCCGCCGAGAAAATCTTGCCTTACGTTCGCCAGCCGGTGGAGGTCAAGCCCGGTACACCGCTCTACTTCGCCAGCGCCGCAACCGTGGGCGGCTACGCGACCGGCATTCTGGTCGAGAGCCACACCGGACGTCCGACCAAGATCGAGGGTAATCCGGATCATCCGGCGAGCCTCGGCGGAACGGACACCCTGGTTCAGGGGATGATCCTCGACCTTTACGATCCGGATCGCGCCCAGGAAGTCACCGACACCGGCCGGCCGCGCACCTGGGGTGCCCTGGTGGAGGCTCTGCAGCCGCACATCGACGCGCTGCGGGCGGTGGGTGGAGCGGGAATTCGCATCCTCACCGAGGCGGTTTCGTCGCCCACTCTGGCGTCGCAGCTCGAAGATCTACGCTCGGAGCTTCCGGAGATGCGCTGGCACACCTGGGAGCCGGCTGCCGGGCACCCGGCGGCGGAGACCGCTCGGTCCACCTTCGGGCGTCCCCTGGAGGTGCGCTACGACCTGACGAAGGTCGATGTCCTGATCACCCTCGACTCGGATTTCCTCACCCAAGGCCCCGGAAGTGCCCGCTATGCCGCCGATTTCTCCGCGCGGCGGCGCGTTTGGGAGGCCGCCGAGGCGGATCGGTCGATGGCCCGCTACTACGCTCTGGAATCGACCGTTACGGCCACCGGCACGCTGGCCGATCACCGGTTGCCGCTGCCCCCGAGTACTCTGGCGAAGGCCGCCAAGGCCCTGGCCTCACGCCTGGGTGCGGACGCCTCGTCGCAGGTGATGACCGGCTTTGCGCCGGCCGTCGAGGAATGGCTGACGGCGGCGGTCAGCGACCTTTCCGCCGCCGGCAGCGGCGCCCTGGTGGTGGCTGGGCCCTACGCTTCGCCGGAGGTACAGGCCGCGGCCCAGGAGATCAATGCCGCTCTCGGCAGCGAAGCGGTCACCTACAGCGAGTCGATCGATGCCAATCCGGTGGATCAAGGGGCGAACCTCGGGGAGCTGGTGTCCGCTCTCGAAAGCGGTTCCGTGGAGCTGTTGGTGATTGTGGGTGGCAACCCGGTATTCAACGCGCCGGCGGATAGCCGCCTGCCGGAGGCGATTCTCGAGGCGAAGGAGGCTCTCTACCTGGGCCTGTACGAGAACGAGACCTCGCGCTCCTGCCGCTGGCAGGTGCCGGCCAAGCACTTTCTCGAAGGCTGGAGCGACGCCCGGGCTTTTGACGGCACCGCCAGCATTGTTCAGCCGTTGATCGACCCCCTCTATCGTTCATGCCGCTCGGCCCACCAAGTCGTGGCGCTGCTGGCCGGTCGCAGCGAGGCCGACGAGTACGAGCTGGTGCGCGATTACTGGGCGGGGCAGGGACTCGACGACCGGGCGCTGCGCTCGGCCATCCACAACGGGGTCGTGCCGGACACGGAACGACCGGCGGTGGTGCCCTCGGCGGCCGGCGGAAGCCCCTTGGCTCCACCCCTAGAGCCGGCCGCGGACGGCGAGATCGAGTTGGTCTTCCGCCCCGACCCAACGATCTGGGACGGTCGTTTCGTCAACAACGGCTGGCTCCAAGAGTGTCCCAAGCCTCTGACCAAGCTGACCTGGGACAACGCCCTGCTGCTCGCCCCGGCGACCGCCGCAGCCTACGGCTTGGCCAACGGCGACCGGGTCCATGTGGCGGTCGGCGAGCGCACCGTCGAGGGCATTCCCGTGTGGATTCAGCCGGGCCTGCCGGCGAAGAGCGCGACGCTCCATTTCGGCTACGGCGGCAGCGGGTTGGGCCGGGTGGGGAAAGGCACCGGCTTCGACGTCTACCCGCTTCGCACCGCCGCGGGTTTGTGGAACGCCACCGCCACGTTGACCAAGGCCGACGGCCAGTACCCTCTCGCCAATACCCAAGATCACGGCTCGATGGAGGGTCGTCACCTGGTGCGCTCGGCGAGTCTGGAGGAGTACTCTCACCATCCGGACTTCGCCCAACACATGGTGCATGTGCCGACCAGAGAGCAGTCCATGTATCCGCCCCACGAGCACGACGGCTATGCCTGGGGAATGGTGGTGGATTTGAACGCCTGCATGGGGTGTAACGCCTGCGTGGTGGCCTGTCAGGCGGAAAACAACATTCCGGTGGTCGGCAAGGACCAGGTGCTCAAGGCGCGCGAGATGCACTGGCTGCGGGTGGACCGCTACTACGAGGGCGACTTGGACAATCCGCGGATCCTGCACCAGCCGGTGAGCTGCCAGCACTGCGAGCAGGCTCCCTGCGAGGTGGTGTGCCCGGTGGCCGCAACGGTACACAGCCCCGAGGGCCTCAACGAGATGGTCTACAACCGCTGCGTGGGCACTCGCTACTGCTCGAACAACTGCCCCTACAAGGTGCGCCGCTTCAACTTCTTGCAGTACGTGGACAACTCCACGGAAACCCTGAAGATGGTGCGCAATCCGTACGTGACGGTGCGCGACCGCGGCGTGATGGAGAAGTGTACCTACTGCGTGCAGCGCATCAACCGGACGCGCATCGCCGCCACGGTCGAAGGCCGAAAAGTGCGCGACAACGAAATCAAGACCGCGTGCCAGGGAGCCTGTCCGTCGGACTGCATCCGCTTCGGCGATATTAGCGACCCGACGACCGGTGTGTCCGAGTGGAAGGATCTGCCGCTCAACTACGGCCTTTTGGAAGAACTCAATACCCGGCCCCGAACCACCTACCTAGCGAGGGTGAGCAACCCGAGCCGGAAGCTGGAGACGACCTAGCATGGCGACCATAGATCCTCCAGTCTTCACCGGCGAGCCCGAACCGGGAGTGCCGCCGGTTCTCACCGGTCACCACACCCCTGGGTCGGTGACGGACGACATCACCCGTCCGATCTTCAGCGAGATCAAGCCCTGGTGGCTGGTGGGCTTTGGGATCAGTTTCGCCCTGCTGATGCTGTTTTTGATGGGGGCCGCCAAGCTGGTGACGGTCGGCACTGGAGTCTGGGGTTTGAATATGCCGGTGGCCTGGGGATTCGCCATCATCAACTTCGTCTGGTGGATCGGCATCGGTCACGCCGGCACCTTGATCTCCGCCATTCTGCTGCTCTTCCGGCAGGAGTGGCGCACCTCGATCAACCGCTTCGCCGAAGCCATGACGCTGTTTGCGGTGGCCTGTGCGGGGATGTTCCCCATCCTCCACCTGGGCCGCCCGTGGCTGTTCTACTGGCTGATGCCGTACCCCAACCAGATGAGCCTTTGGCCGCAGTTCCAGAGCCCGCTGATCTGGGACGTGTTCGCCGTTTCGACCTACGCCACGGTGTCGCTCCTGTTCTGGTTCACCGGCCTGATCCCGGACCTCGCTTCGCTGCGCGACCGCGCCAAGAACATCTGGGTACAGCGCCTGGCGGGCATCTTCTCCCTCGGCTGGAGAGGGTCCGCCAAGCACTGGCAAAACTATGAGGCCCTGTACCTGCTTTTGGCCGGCCTGTCCACGCCGCTGGTGCTGTCGGTGCACACGGTGGTGTCCTTCGACTTCGCCATCTCCATCGTTCCCGGCTGGCACACCACGGTGTTCCCGCCGTACTTCGTCGCCGGCGCGGTCTTCGCCGGCTTCGCGATGGTCTTCACGCTGATGCTGCCGCTCCGGCCGCTCTTCGGATTGAAGGACTACATCACCGACCGCCATCTGCAGGCGATGGCCAAGGTGATGCTGACCACCGGCCTGATCGTGGCCTATGGCTACATCGTCGAGATTTTCGTCGCCTGGTATAGCGGCAACGTCTACGAATGGGGCATGGTCAAGAACCGGTTTACCGGCCCCTTCAAGTTCCAGTACTTGATGCTGTGGGTGTGCAACATCTTCGTGCCGCAGCTCCTGTGGATCAAGCGGGTGCGCACCTCGCCGATCGTACTGTGGCTGGTGTCCATGGCGATCAACGTCGGCATGTGGCTGGAGCGCTACATCATCGTCGTGGTCAGTCTGGCGCGAGACTTCCTGCCGTCGTCCTGGGACGTCTATGCCGGTACCCGCTGGGATTGGGCCATCTACGTCGGCACCATCGGTTTGTTCATGGCGCTGATCTTCCTGTTCATCCGCTTCCTGCCGGTGATCTCGATCTTCGAGGTGAGACACCTGGCGCACGAGAAATCTCACCACCACGAGGCGGCGACATGAGTTTTACGATCTACGGTTTGATGGCCGAGTTCCCAACCTCGGAAGCGCTGGTCGAAGCCGCCCGGAAGACTACCCGCGCGGGCTACACGCGGGTGGACGCTTTCACCCCCTATCCGGTGGAGGAGCTGTCCGAAGCCCTCGAACACAAGCGCTCCTGGGTGCCCTTGATCGTGCTGATGGGTGGCCTGGCGGGCGGCTTCGGAGGCTTCGGGCTCCAGTTCTGGAGCGCCACCATCCACTACCCGATGATTATCGGTGGGCGGCCCTTCGCGGCCTGGCCCGGGTGGATCGTGGTGACCTTCGAGTGCACCATCTTGGCGGCGGCCGCCTCCGGCCTGCTGGGGATGATTCTGCTCAACAAACTGCCCCAGCCCTACCACCCGGTGTTCAATGTCGAATCCTTTCGCGCCAAGGCGTCGAGCGAGGGATTTTTCCTGGTGGTCGAAGCGGAGGATCCGCGCTTCGATCGCCAAGATACGGCGGACTTTCTGCGCGAACTGAATCCCATCGAGGTGGCGGAAGTTGAAGAGTAAGTCGGCAACGGCCTTCCGTATCGTGCTCCTCGGTGGGGTTTTCCTCGCTCTCGTCGGCTGCCGTCAAGGCATGTTCGACCAGGCGAAGTACGAGCCCCTGGAGAAGAGTTCGTTCTTTGAGAACGACGCCTCCGCCCGGCCGCTGCCGGAACACACCGTGGCGCGCGGCCACCTGAACGACGATACGGCTCTCCACGCCGGTATGGACGCCAACGGCCAGCCGGTGACGTTCAACCCGGTGAAGCTCTCGGAATCCGTGCTGCGCCGCGGTCAGCAGCGCTACGGGATGTTCTGCACCCCCTGTCACGGTCAGACCGGTGCCGGCGACGGCATGATCGTGCGGCGCGGCTATCCGAAGCCGGCGTCGTTCCACGAAGAGCGACTGCGCGAGATGCCCGAAGGCTACTTCTTCGACGTGGTGACCAACGGTTTCGGCCGCATGCCGGCCTACGGAAGCCAGATTCCGGCAACGGACCGATGGGCGATCATCGCCTACCTGCGGGTGCTGCAGGAAAGCCAGGGCATGACCCTCGATGAACTGTCCGAGGACGACCGCAAAGCCTTCGAAACGGCTCTCAAGGAGCCCGACCCGGCCATCTCCGACCCCGCTGGCCACCATGGCGACACCGACCACGAAGCGAGCGCACACTGATGAGTCACTCGGCCCAATCCTCGGCTAGTCCCGGTCAGCCTCCGGAGTTCTACGAGCCGCCGGCGGACCTCGCGATGCTGCAGCGCCGCGGTTTGGCCGGCGGTCTCGTCGCCGCCGTCTTCTGCCTCTTCGGATTTCTGCTGGATCCGGCGCAGTTCTATCGCTCCTGGCTCGTTGGCTGGGTTTTCGTGCTCACCATCCCGCTGGGCTGCCTGGGTTTCGCCATGATCCAGCATCTGACCCTCGGCAAATGGGGGCTCTTTGCCCGCCGAGCCTACGAAGCCGCCGGCAAGTCCGTGGGGCTGTTGGCGGTCCTCGGTCTGCCGCTGGTCTTCGGAGGTCTCGAGCATCTCTACATCTGGTCCACCCCGGAGCGCGCGCCGAAGGAGCTAGAACACCTGCTCCACCACAAGGAGCCGTGGCTCAACGCCGGCGGCATGCGGTTGCGCTACTTCATCGTCTTTGCCGTGCTGCTCGGGCTGGCCTTTCTGCTGTCGCGGCTGTCCCTGCGGCAGGATGCCACCGGCGATGTGGGTCTTTCGCGCCGCATGCGGGTGGTGGCGGCGCCGGGATTGGTGCTCTATGTCTTTGCGACAACGGTGTTGTCCTATGACTTCTTGATGTCCATCGAGCCAGCCTGGTTCTCGACCCTTTACGGGGTGTGGTTCATTGCCGCCATGGGCCTTGGAGCACTATGTTTCACGGTGCTCCTGATGCGCTTCATGATCGGTCTCCATCCGCTGACGAACTACGTGGAGAAGAGCCACTTCCACGACTGGGGCAAGCTGATGCTCGCCTTTGTGATGCTGTGGGCCTACTTCACCATCTCGCAGTTCCTCATTATCTGGTCCGGAAACCAGCTGGAGGAAACCGAGTGGTACTTCCATCGCCTGCGGCACGGCTGGGGGCCGGTGGCTCTGTTTCTGTTTTTGGCGCACTTCGCGTTGCCCTTTGCGCTGCTCTTGTCGCGTGACCTGAAACGCAACGTCAAGGCACTGGGGTGGGTGGCGGTGTTTCTGCTGTTGATGTGCTGGCTGGACGTCTTCATGCAGGCGGTGCCGAGCTATCTGAAGGACGGCCCAGCGGTTCATTGGCTGGATTTGGCGGCACCGGTCGCTGTCGGCGGACTGTGGTTTGCCACCTTTGTGTGGTTCTACCGACGCCACCCGGTGATGCCCTACAACGATCCCTACCTGCACCACGGCCATTCCCATGGTGCCGCCCTGGAGCTCGCCGATCATGCATGACGACCACCACGAAGGTGCTGCCGGTCACTCCAGTGATCCGGATGTGGAGCTGACCGTCAGCGGTATCTTGTACACCGCCTTCGGCATCCTCGCCGTGACCGCCGTGTCGATGGTGCTCATGTGGCTCCTGGGGACTCGCTTCGAAAGCGCCGAAGAGAGTACCCGTCGCGCCTTGACGCCGCTCGAAGAGCGAGCCTTGGCGGAAACCCGTCGCGCCAACGAGGCCGTCGAGTGGGAACCGCCGCTGCCGGGACTGGAGCGCAATCTCGATCTGCCGGTGCCGCCGGGACCCAATCTGGAGTTGGTCGAGGGCTACAGCATGCGGCGGATGCGCGAGGAAGAGAGCGCGCGGCTCAACCACTACGGCTACCTCGACGAGGGGGCCGGCCGCATCCACATCCCGGTCGACCGCGCCATCGAGATGGCCCTCGAGCGGGCCGCTGAGACTCCGAAGACCCCCGTCGTTCCGATGTCCCAAGAAGTCGATGAGGGGAGCGAGGACGCCGTCGGCGACGACTCCGCACCGGCCGACTCCGAGCCCTTAGCCGACGGTGGCCAGGGGGTGGCGAATGGCTGACCGCGCGCAGCGGATCCTTCCGCTGGTGCTGTGCTTCGCCCTTCTGGCGCCCTTGCCGGTGGTGGCCGACACCGTCAGCCCGCAGGCGCGGCCGATGGGCCTCGACCCGGATCCCAGCGCTGTTCCGGAGCCGCTGCGCGAGATCGGCTTTGACCAGCGGATGGGAGAGATCGTTCCTTTGGACACCGAGTTCGTGGACAGTGCAGGCAACGCAGTGCGCCTGGGGGATTTCTACGGCGACAGGCCGGTGGCCCTGTCGCTGGTGTATTTCGACTGTCCCATGCTCTGCCCGCTGACCCTGGACGGCCTCACCCGCAGCCTCAAGGTGCTGCCCTTCGATCTCGGCGAAGAGTACGAGATGGTGGTGGTTGGCTTCGATCCTTCGGAAGGGCCGGAACTGGCCGCCGAGGCCAAGGCGCAAGCAATTCGCCGCTACGGCCGCACCGGCACCGAGGACGGCTGGCACTTCCTTACCGGCGAGCAGGCGGAGATCGACCGGCTGGTCGAGGCCGTCGGCTTTCGCTACAGCTACGACGCCAATACTGGGGAATTCGCCCACGCTGCCGGCTTGGTGCTGACCACCCCGGAGGGCCGCATCGCGCGCTATTTCTTTGGTATCGACTACCCGCCGAAGGATCTTCGCCTAGGCTTTGTCGAGGCCGGCGAGGGCAGGATCGGCAGTGCGATCGATCAGATCCTCCTGTACTGCTTTCACTACGACGCCAGCATCGGCCGCTACACCGCCGTCACCATGAACATCGTACGGCTCGGCGGCCTGCTAACGGTTATCGCCCTCGTCACCTTCATCATCGTCATGGTGCGCCGTGAAAAGCGGCTGGCGCCCACCGACTTGAGGACCGTTTAGCATGTGGTCGGATTTCCCGATGTTCCCCGAGGCCGCCTCGACGTTCGCCGGTGAGGTAGACACCCTCTACTTCGTGTGGATCGCGGTCAGCCTGTTCTTCTCGGTGCTGATCGCCGCTTTCATCATCTTCTTCTTCATGAAGTACCGGCGGCGGGAGTGGTACCAGTACGGCAACCAGGCGGAGGTCAAGACCCTGCCCCTCGAGATCACCTGGTCGGTGATTCCGCTGATCATCACCCTGGCAATGTTCGCCTGGGGGGCGAAGGTGTTCTTCGACCTCTCGCGGCCGCCGGTGGACGCCGATGCCTACTACGCCGTCGGCAAACAGTGGATGTGGAAGTTCCAGCATCCGGAGGGAGTGCGGGAGATCAACGATCTGCACGTTCCAGTGGGCCGTCCGATTCAGCTCACCATGACCTCCGAGGACGTCATTCACAGCTTCTACGTGCCGGCGTTCCGAGTGAAGAAAGACGTATTGCCGGGTCGCTACACGACGGTTTGGTTCGAAGCCACCCAGCCGGGCCGCTACCACCTGTTCTGCGCCGAGTACTGCGGCACCGAGCACTCGCGAATGATCGGCAGCGTCTATGCCCTCTCTCCCGAGGACTACGAGAGCTGGCTGGCGACCGGGGTGGCCGGGCCAACGCTGCAGGCTTCCGGTGAGGAACTGTTCGAGCAGTTCGCCTGCGCCACCTGCCACCAGGTGGGCGACGGTGCTTCGGTGGACGCCACCCGCTTGGCGCGGGGACCGGCCCTCCGGGGTCTCTTCGGCACCGAGGTGGCGCTGGCGAGCGGTCGCACCGTGACCGCCGACGAGAGCTATATTCGCCAGTCGATCCTCAATCCGCAGGCGGATATCGTGGCTGGCTGGCAGCCGATCATGCCGACTTTCAAGGGACAGGTGACGGCGGAACAGGTCAACGCCCTGGTGGACTTCATCAAGTCGCTGGACGGCGAGCCCGCCGGCGTTCCGGGCCTGGGAGAGGACCTACGGGAAGGCGCCGTACCGGCACTCCAGGCGGCGACGGACTCCGTTGACGAACTCGAAGGCAACCGCCCCGACGCGGGATAGAGAACCTTATGACCACCCATGCAGCAGCCGCGCCCGGCTCCAACTACCTGACCAACGGTTTCAGCCTGAAGTCCTGGCTGTTGACCAAGGATCACAAGAGGATCGCGATCCTCTACATGATCTCGATTACCGTCTTCTTTGTCCTCGGCGGCCTTTTTGCCTTCGTCGTGCGGTTGGAGCTGCTGACCCCCGCCGGCGATCTGATGGAAGCGGATACCTACAACCGGATGTTCACCATGCACGGCGTGGTGATGATTTTCTTTTTCCTGATCCCGTCGATCCCGGCGGTGTTGGGCAATTTCCTGGTGCCGATCATGATCGGGGCCAAGGACCTGGCCTTCCCAAAGATCAACCTGGCCTCTTGGTACCTCTACAACATCGCCGGGGTGATCACCCTGGCGGCCATCGCCATGGGCGGTGTCGACACCGGCTGGACCTTCTACACGCCGTTCTCCACCACCTACGCCAACGGCTATGTGGTGCTGACGGTGGTGGGGCTGTTCATCAACGGTTTTTCGTCGATCTTCACCGGCCTGAACTTCATTGTGTCGATCCACCGCATGCGGGCGCCAGGGCTCACCTGGTTCCGTCTGCCGCTCTTCATCTGGGGCCACTATGCGACCAGCCTGGTGATCATGCTCGGCACGCCGGTGATCGCCATTACGCTGGCGCTGTTGGCCGCCGAGCGGGCCCTCCATCTGGGGATTTTCGATCCGGCCCTGGGTGGCGATCCGATCCTCTTCCAGCACCTGTTCTGGTTCTATTCCCATCCGGCGGTGTACATCATGATCCTGCCGTCGATGGGAGTGATCAGCGAGATCATCTCCGCCTTCACTCGCAAGAAGATCTTCGGCTACCACTTCGTGGCCTTCGCCTCCATCGCCATTGCGATTCTGGGCTTCCTGGTGTGGGGCCACCACCTGTTCGTCAGCGGTCAGTCGATTTACGCCGGCCTAGTGTTCTCGGTGCTGTCGATGCTGGTGGGCGTGCCCTCGGCGGTGAAGGTGTTCAACTGGATGGCGACTCTCTACCAGGGCTCCATCTCGCGGCAAACGCCGATGCTCTACGCCCTGGGCTTCATCGGCCTTTTCACCATCGGCGGCCTGACCGGCGTGATGCTCGCCACCATCGGCTTGGACGTCCACGTCCACGACACCTACTTCGTGGTGGCCCACTTCCACTACATCATGGTGGGCGGCGCGATCATGGGGTACCTGGGCGGCATCCATTTCTGGTGGCCGAAGATGACCGGGCGGCTGTACCCGAACTTCTGGTCGAAGCTCTCCGCCGGCCTGGTGTTCGTCGGCTTCAACCTGACCTTCTTCCCGCAGTTCATCCTCGGCTACCTCGGCATGCCGCGGCGCTACTGGAGCTACCCGGACGAGATGCAGGTGCTGAACGTGCTGTCCACCGCCGGTGCCACCATCCTCGGCGTGGGCTACGCCATGCCGCTCTTCTACCTGCTGTGGTCCTTGAAGGGCGGTCGCGTCGCCGACGACAATCCGTGGGGCGCCTACGGCCTCGAATGGGAAACTTCGTCACCGCCGCCGACGGAGAACTTCCTGCACGACCCGGTGGTCACCGGCGGTCCCTACGACTACGCGGAACTGGAGCGGAAACGTGGCTGACCTGGCGCACTCCGGTGGGGTCCACGAGGCCCACCACCCGAAGCTGCAGCACCACTTTGAGGATCTCGATCAGCAACGCGAGGCGTCGACCCTCGGCATGTGGCTGTTCCTGGTTACCGAGATCATGTTCTTCGGCGGCCTGTTTTGCGCCTACCTGATCTACCGGGGCGCCTCCTTCGACGCCTTCGCCGAGGCCAGCCGCTCCCTCGACCTCTACCTGGGTGGCTTCAATACGGCGGTGCTGATTGGCAGCAGTTTGACCATGGCCCTGGCGGTTTGGGCAGCGCAGGTCAGTAAGCGCAAGGCCCTGATCGTATTCATGATCCTAACGATTGTTCTGGGCGCCGTTTTTCTGGGCGTCAAGGTGATCGAGTACAGCGGCAAGTTTGCCCATCACCACGTACCCGGCGACAGCTTCGAGTGGGCGCCGCCCTACGGCGATCCGGCGAACGAAGCGGGGACGGAGATGTTCTTCTCCCTTTATTTCGCCATGACCGGCCTGCACGCCGCCCACATGATCATCGGCATGGGATTCCTGGCCTACCTGTTGATCCCCGCCTGGCAGGGCAAGTTCAACGCCGACTGGTACAACCCGGTGGAGTGCTTCGGTCTCTATTGGCATTTCGTGGACATCGTGTGGATTTTCCTCTTCCCGCTGCTCTACCTGATCGGCCGTCACTAGCGGGAGCTGACGATGCGATTCGATACTTCATCAGCTCCCGCTAGCTCACTCGCCAAGGGGGCTGGGCGCCCCCCTCACCTCGAAGAAGCAAGCTTCTTCAAGGCTCACCCCCATCCACGGCGGCAAAGCCGCCGGCGAGCCTTGTCGGGCTCGGGGCGTTCGGTCACGGTTGGGTGCGCAGAATCCTTTGGGCCTCGAGAGCTGGGAGTCATTTAGCCATGTCGCACCACGTCGTTTCCCGCAAGCTCTACTTCGGCATCTTCGCCGCCCTGATGGTGCTCACCGTCATCACCGTGGCCGTCGCCTTTGTAGATCTCGGTCGCCTGAACGACGTGGTGATGCTCGCCATCGCCACCCTCAAAGCGGTGCTGGTGATTCTGTACTTCATGCACGTCAAATACAGCGGCAAACTCACCGCCCTGACGGTGGTCGGCGGCTTCATGTTCTTCTTCATCATGATCGCCATGATCATGATGGACTACATCGGCCGAGGCTTTTTGGGCTAGTCCAGCATGGGCGCCTCGCGAGGCGTCCCTATTCGACGTCGTCGATTTCTCGCCTCGCCGTCCCGCCACCCTCTCGGGGCAACCCTCGCTCCGGCAGAGGCTGTCGGCTGCCCCACGGGGTAGTTTGCTTCCCCCACCTCGGAGTGTCTTGCGCTGATTCCCAATCGATGGCACCCTAAGCCGACTTCACGACGGTTGGGAGGTGTGTATGGGTAAGTGCCTACATTTGCCGATGGTTACGACGATTCGCGTCGCTTTGGTTGTCCTCGTGGCGGCGTTCTCCCTGCCGGTCCAGGCGGACCCGCCGGAAGTGGATCTCGGCTACGAGCTGCGCCTGCGCCACGAGTTCTTCGATACCCCCGCCGCCAACCCGGCGGCGGACCGCGACTACGATTTCGGCAACGCCCGCTTCCGCTTCACGGCGGATGTGAAGTGGGAGCGTTTCGACCTGCGCGGCGTCGCCCAGGCGGCCGGCTCCTTTGGCCTGCCGGCCAACGGCGCCTTCGGCATCGGACCGGTGTACTTCGCCGCCAACGACGGCGACGAAAATCCCGCCCACCTCGGCCTGGCGGAACTCTTCGTCACCTATAGGAATGAGGGCTTCCGCCTCTACGGCGGCCGTATGAAATCGCCCTCCGGCAACGAGATCGGCACCGGCGTCGCCCACCTCGACGGCATCAAGAAGCGTCGCCTGGCAGAGCGGCTGGTCGGCAACTGGGACTGGGTGAACGTCGGCCGCCGCTACGATGGCCTCGGCGCTTCCTGGCAGAACGACACCGTGCGCCTCGACGGCTGGGGTTTCATCCCGCTGGCCGGCGGCGTCAACTACGAGGACGCCTTCGAGCAGCTCGACGACCTCAGCGTGTGCGGTATCGCCGTCACCGGCCGCTACGGCCAATGGCTGCCGGCGGGCGAACTCCGCCTCTTCGCCCACCAGTACGACGACGACCGGCCCGGCGCCCGCGCCGCCGCCGGCGGTGAACTCTCGATGACCACCGTCGGATCCTCACTGCTGTGGGGCGGGGAAGACCATGACCTCCTCGCCTGGGTCGCCTGGCAAACCGGCGATTGGGGGCCGCAGGACCACGACGCCCTGGCCTTCTTCATCGAAGGCGGCCGCAAGATCGCCCTGGGTGCTTTGACCTGGACCTTCCGCGCCGGCCTGGCCCAGGCCTCCGGCGGCGACCCGCGCGACGCCGCCCACGGAACCTTCTTCAACATGCTGCCCACCAACCACAAGTTCTACGGCTCACTCGACTACAGCGCCTTCCAGAACCTGCGGGACCTCTACGCCGAGGCCCTGATCACCGCCGGCGGTCCCTGGAACCTCCGCATCGCCGCCCACCTCTTCGAACTCGAAGACACCCGCGACGCCTGGTACGGCGGCTCCGGCGCCTTCGACAAGGAGCGCCTCGGCTTCGCCGGCCGCCGCCCGGCCGGCGGCTTCACCGACGACGCCATCGGCCAGGAGATCGACATCGACTTCGGCTACAAACTGCCCCACGACTTGCGGCTTGGCGTTGGCGGTGGGGTCTTCTTCGGCGGCGACGGAGCGGAGCAGTTCTTGCGAGCGGAGTCCGACGGGAGTTGGGGATATGTGCAGTTGAGTTGGAAGGGGTAATGTGAGTCGTCAGCGAAAGGCGTAGTGATGGATTTGAACGATGAGCACCGTCAAGGAACAGGTCCTGGAAAGGGCGGACAGTCTCCCAGACGACGCCACCTGGAAACAGGTTGAGTATCAGCTCTATGTGCGAAGGCAGGTGGAACTGGGCGAAGCTTCCATTCGTGAGTATGGAACTATCCCCCACGAAGAGGTCCGTCGTCGAATCGTCATCGAATGAGAATTCGATGGTCTTCATTGGCGATTTCCAATCTTCAAGAACTCAGCGAGTACATCGGGTAGGATTCCCCTGGTAGATCTGCCGTTCTCATGAGCGACTTGGTCAAGAAAGTCGACCTCATCGAGCGCTTTCCGAGAAGAGGAGAGTGGTCCCTGAGTTGGGTGGGCGTTATCGGGAGATCTTGGTGTCGCCCTTTCGGATCATCTACAGGCTCGAGCAAGGGATTGCCATCATCTTGACTGTGGTTCGCGGAGCGCGGAATCTGACGCGGTTGCCCCTTGGCTGATGAGCACCCTCCGCCACGAACTCCGCCAGTCCAAGCCCTTCGGCACCCCCGCCGAAGAGGCCTTCTTAGCCCTGGCGCGCACCGCCGGTATGTTGGATCAGGAACTCGCGCGGCGTCTCAAAGCGCACGGTTTGACCCCCACCCAGTACAACGCCCTGCGCATTCTGCGCGGCGCCCATCCGGAGACGTTGACCTGCGGCGAGGTGGGGGAGCGGATGGTCACGCCGCTGCCCGACGTCACCCGGCTGGTCGATCGCCTGGAGCGAGCCGGTTGGGCGCGGCGGGAGCGGGCAAAGGACGATCGGCGGGTGGTGCGGGTGGCGGTGACCGACGAGGGACTCGACCTGCTGGCCGCGCTGGACGGGCCGGTCCTTCAATGGATGGAGGAGTTTCTCGGCCATCTTCCGAAGGCGGAGATTCGCACTCTGATCCGCCTTCTCGAAGCCGTGCGCCGGGAGGAATGACTGCGGCGGGAATTTTTTGATCATTTATTCGTTATAACGGATGTCGTGATCATATTTAATGAAATGTAAGGAAGGATGGTGAGACCATGAGCGAACCGACGATGAGCCAAGAGAACACGAGCCAGCGGAACACCACCACCGGCGTGGGCGGCCTGCACCACGTCACCGCCATCGCCAGCCGGCCGCAGGGCAATGTGGACTTCTATGCCGGAGCCCTCGGGCTGCGGCTGGTCAAGAAGACGGTGAATTTCGACGATCCCGGCACCTATCACCTGTACTACGGCGACGAGATCGGCCGGCCGGGCACGCTGTTGACCTTTTTCCCCTGGTCGATGGCGCGGCGGGGGACGCGCGGTAGCGGGGAGACGACGGTGGTCTCCCTGGCCGTGGCGGACGGTTCCCTCGGGCGCTGGATCGAGCGGCTGGACCGTCATGAGGTGGAGCGTGAGGCGCCGCGGAATCGCTACGGCCGCCCGGCGATGCGCCTCCGGGATCCGGACGGCATGCTGCTGGAGCTGGTGGAAACGGCGCCGTCGGATGCTGAGGGAATCGTCGGCGTCGCGGGGGTGGCCTTCACCCTGCGGAATCTCGATCCCACCTCGGAGCTGCTGACCGGCACTCTCGGGATGAAGTGGACCGAGGACGGCTCGGACCGTCGTCGCTTCACGGCCGGCCCCGCCGGAATCTTCGTGGATCTGGTGGCCGCGCCACTCACGGAGCCCGGTCGGATGGGCGCCGGCACCATCCACCACGTCGCCTGGCGAGCCGACGACGAGGCCCATCAGCGCGACCTGCGCGGAGCGCTGGTCGAGGGCGGCCTCGGGGTGACGCCGGTGCAGGACCGTCGCTACTTCGAGTCCATTTACTTCCGCGAGCCCGGCGGCGTACTGTTCGAGATCGCCACGGACGGTCCCGGCTTCTTGCGGGATGAGTCGCCCGAGGAGCTGGGTGGCAAACTGCGATTGCCGCCCTGGCTAGAAGGCCGCCGGGGACAAATTGAGGGACTGCTGCCGGAACTGGCGACGTCCGGCGTTGAGGGGGGCACAGGGTGAGCGGCTGGCACGCCGATCAAGGGATCGCCGAGGCCGGGACTTCCCTCGCCGAGGCGGCCGGCGCCGTGGTGCTCCTCCACGGCCGCGGCGCCACCGCCGGGAGCATTCTCGGGCTGACCTCGGTGCTCGGCCGGCATGACTTGACCTACCGGGCCCCCCAGGCACGGGGCGGCACCTGGTATCCGGACCGCTTCGTCGCCCCATTCGAACACAACGAGCCGGCCCTGTCCTCGGCGCTGGCGGTGGTCGGCGGTGTGCTCGACGACCTGGAAGCTGAAGGCGTCGAGCCCGAGCGCACGGTGCTGCTCGGCTTCTCTCAGGGTGCTTGTCTGGCGCTGGAGTCAGCGGTGCGCCGGCCCCGCCGCTACGGCGCCGTGATCGCCTGGAGCGGCGGCTTGATCGGCCCGCCGGCCACCGAGTGGCCAGCGCGCGGAGCCTTCGACGGCGCGCCGGTCTTTCTCGGCTGCAGCGATGTCGATCCCCACGTTCCGCTGTGGCGGGTGGAGGAGTCCGCGAAGGTCTTCCAGAGCCAGGGTGCGGCGGTCGACCGGCGCATCTATCCGGGCTTCGGCCACGGCGTCAACGACGACGAGATCGGAGCGGCGAAGGTGCTCCTCGAGGGGGTTGCGGGCCAAGGCGCCCGAGGTGATTCGACGGCCCCCGTGGGCTGAGATAGTCTCCTCGCGATGCACCGCAACGACTCCCTCCTCGACCTCGTCCTCGAACTCCAAGGCCTCGACCGCGTCGCCCGCTCCGGCTGGACGCTGCGCGGCGTGGCGGAGGCCGAGAGCGTGACCGAACACTCCTGGCATGTGCTGTTCTTGGTGTGGGCCCTCGGGCCGCGCCTTGCGGGAATCGATGTGCCTCGGGCCATCGAGATCGCCTTGGTGCACGACCTGGCGGAGGTGCGCATCGGCGACCTGCCGCGCACCGCTTCGAAGTACCTCCCGCCGGGTGCCAAGAAGGATGCCGAGAGGGCGGTGATCGAGGATCTGCTGGCGCCGCTGCCGGCGCGCTCGCGCGAGCTGTACGAAGAGTACGCCGCCGGTCAAACGCCCGAAGCGCGGCTGGTCAAGGCTTGCGACAAGCTGCAACTGATGCTCAAGGTCACCACCTATGAGAGCTGGGGCACCGGCGCGCTGGCGGAGTTCTGGGACAATCCAGACAACTTTCCCGACGGCGGTTTCGAGCCGGTGCGCGAGCTGTTCGAGGCGCTGCGGGCGCGGCGCTCTCGGTGGGTGCCCCGGGAGGTCTGAAGGTGGAGTTCGATCTCACCCTCTTGCCAACCCTGAACGCCGCCATCAACTCGGTGGTCAGCGTGCTGCTGGTGGTGGGCTTCGTGCTCATCCGCCAGCGCCGCATCGCCGCCCACCGGGCCTGCATGCTCGCCGCCGTCGGCCTGTCGGTGCTGTTCCTGATCTCCTACCTGGTCTACCACTTCCAGGTGGGGTCCGTGCGCTTCACCGGCACCGGCACGGCGCGGACGGTCTACTTCACCATCCTCCTGAGCCACACCATCCTCGCCGCCTCGGTGCCCTTCCTGGCGATCATCACCTTGGTGCGGGCGCTCCGCGAGCGCTTCGACCAGCACCGCAAGATCGCCCGCTGGACGCTGCCCATCTGGCTGTACGTTTCGGTCACCGGGGTGATGGTGTATTGGATGCTCTACCGGATGAGCTGGTAGCGGCGCCAGGCGGCTAGTTCCAAACAGCAAAATCCCCCGAAGGCCCTTGCTCCGCTTCGCCGGAGCCTTCCTTGACAGTTTCCGGATCGGCCACGTATCCTCGAAAGGACAACTTACATCCTTGGAAGCGGCGCCACGCGAATGCGCCTGCTTCCCAGAGGTTTTTAGAATTGGCGCAGATTTTCCCTAAGCGCATCAATCGTCTACCGGTCGTGGCCGCCGGCGTGGCGCTATTGGTGCCGGCTTTGGGAAGCGCTTTCGTCTGGTATTTCCTCTCCCCGAAACATCTCGAAGTCGGTTACCAGCCGCGGCAGCCGGTGCCCTTCAGCCACAAGCTGCACGCTGGCGACATGCGCCTCGACTGCCGCTACTGCCACGGTGCAGTGGAGGTCTCGGCGGTGGCCTCGGTGCCGCCGACGCAGGTGTGCATGAATTGCCATCAGCTCGTCGGCCGCGACAAGGAATCGCTCCAGCCGCTGTATGAGAGCGCTGCGACCGGGCGGCCGATGGAGTGGATCCGAATCCACGACCTGGCGGACTATTCCTACTTCGATCACAGCGTTCACCTGCTGGCCGGCGTCGGTTGTTCCAGTTGCCACGGCGATATCCGCTCGATGGAGGTGGTGCGGCAGGTCGAGCCCCTCTCCATGGCCTGGTGCTTGGAGTGCCACCGGCAGCCGGAGATGCACCTGCGTCCGCGAGAGGAATTGACCAACACCACCTGGATTCCGCCGGACGACCAGCTCATCTTCGCTCAAGCTGTGATCGCCGACCTGCAGATTGCGCCGCCGGAAGACTGCTCGGCTTGCCATCGGTGATGCCATGACGAAGCCCCGCACACGACGAGCGTCCGCCCCGGACAAGGCCTACTGGCGGAGTCTGGAAAGGTGGCGGACTGCCGCTCCGGAGCCGGCGCCTGCGGTGGACGAGTTCCCCGAGGGTGCTTCCGAGACGCCGGACGGCATCAGCCGCCGGAAGATGCTCGGGCTGATGGGGGCCACCGTCGCCCTCGGCGGTGCGGTCGGCTGCCGGCGGCCGGTGGAGACCATCGTCCCCTACGTCAACGCGCCGGAAGGCCGCATTCCAGGCATCGCCGAGTTTTACGCCACCACCTTCAAGCAGGGCGGTCATGCCTTTGGCGCGCTGGTCGAAAGCCACGGCGGCCGGCCCACCAAGCTCGAGGGCAATCCACTCCATCCGTCCTCCGGCGGGGCGGCCAATGCATGGATGCTGGCCTCGACCCTCCACCTCTACGATCCGGACCGCTCCCAGCATCCGCACCGCCACGGCGCCGAGGACGGTGACCCGGAGGAGGCCACCTGGGACGATTTCGCCGCCTACTGGGCCCAGAACCGCGGCGACGGCGCCGCCGACGGCGCGGACCTGGCGGTGCTCGCCGGGCTCGACCCGTCGCCCACCCGGGACCGGTTGGCGGAAGCTTTCCGTCAGCGCTACCCGGCCGCCCGCTGGGTGGTGTGGGAGCCGATCCACGAGGGCCGGGTAGTAGCCGGTATCGAGGCGGCCACCGGCCAAGCCTTGCGGCCGGTTCATCACCTGGACGAGGCGGAGGTGATCGTCACCCTGGGGGCCGATCCGCTGCTCACCGGCGGCGACGCTTTGCGCCATGGCCGCGGCTTCGCCGCCGGCCGGCGCCGCGGAGTGGACGGCGGCACGATGAACCGCCTGTATTCCGTCGAAAGCACGCTGACCGTCACCGGCGCGGCGGCGGATCACCGCATTCCGCTGCGATTCGATCAGCTTCCGGCCTTGGCTTCGGCCCTGGCGGCGGCCCTCGGCGCCGGGGGTGGCGGCGGAGGAGATCTGCCGGCTGCGGTTGCGGCCCAGCTCGACGCGATCGTCGCGGACCTGCGGGCCGCCGGATCCGCCGCCCTGGTGATCGCCGCCCCGGAGCTGCCGCCGGAAGTGCACGGCGCGGTGCTGGCGATCCACAGCGCCCTGGGCGCCATCGGCCGCACGGTCACTCTGCATCCGGCCGGCCCGGACGACGCGGTAACGGAAGAGGCGCTCGCCGGACTGGTTACGGCGATGGCCGACGGCTCCGTCAACACCCTGGTCACCCTCGGCGTCAATCCGGTATTCGATGCGCCGGCGGATTTGGCCTTCGGCGAGGCGATGGCCGCGGTGCCGAACACCATCCACCTCGGCCTTTATCGCGACGAGACCGGCGAGCGTGCCACCTGGCACCTGCCGGAAGCGCACTTCCTCGAAGCCTGGAGCGACGCCCGGGCGGCGGACGGCACCTTGAGCATCGTGCAGCCGTTGATTGCTCCCCTGTGGCACGGCCGCGGCGCCATCGAGGTGCTCGCCATGCTGGCCGGCGAGGCCGAAACCGCCGGCTACGAACTGGTGCGGAAGACCTGGGGCGACACCCCCTTCGGTATCGACGAGAAAACCTGGCGGCGGACCCTGCACGATGGCGTGGCGGAAGGCTCCGCGGCGTCGGCGGTGGCGGTGGCCGCCAACGCGCCGGCGGGCGGCTCTTCGACTGCCGCGAGCGGTGATCTCGAACTGACCTTCCATCCGGCGAGCGACCTGTGGGACGGCCGCTACGCCAACCTGGGCTGGCTGCAGGAGCTGCCGGATCCGATCACCAAGATCACCTGGGACAACGCCGCCCTCTTCGCCCCGGCGACGGCCGAAGGCCTGGGGGTTTCCACCGGCGACCGGGTTCGCCTGACCTACCGGAAGCGCAGCGTCGAAGCACCGGCCTGGGTGCTGCCAGGGCAGGCGGAAGGCTCCGTCGCGCTGGCCCTGGGCTACGGCCGGCGCCATGCCGGGCGGGTGGGAACGGCGGTCGGAGTCGATGCCTTCGCGCTCAGGACCTCCGAGGCGCCGGGCGGCGGCAGCGGCCTGGCGGTGGAGGTGCTGGGCGGTGACTATTTGCTGGCCCAAACGCAGGAGCACTGGTCCCTCGAAGGGCGGCCGCTGGTGCGCGAGGGCACCCTCGACCAGTTCCGGGCGGAGCCGGCCTTCGCCCAGGCGCCGGAGGCGAAACTCCACCTCGGCTCGCTGTGGGAAGAGCCGGTCTACGACATCGGTCCGCAATGGGGAATGGCGATTGATCTGAACGCCTGCATCGGCTGTAACGCCTGCGTCGTCGCCTGCCAGAGCGAAAACAACATCCCGGTGGTGGGCAAGGAGCAAGTGGCCCTCGGCCGCGAGATGCATTGGCTGCGCATCGATCGCTACTTCAATGGCGACCCGGCAGCGCCGGAGGTGGTCTTCCAGCCGGTGTCCTGTCAGCACTGCGAGAACGCTCCCTGCGAGCAAGTCTGTCCGGTGGCGGCGACGGTGCACGATCGCGAAGGCATCAACGCGATGGTCTACAACCGCTGCATCGGCACCCGCTACTGTTCGAACAACTGCCCCTACAAGGTGCGGCGCTTCAACTTCTTCAACTACACCAAGGACACCCCGGAGTTGATGAAGGTGGCGATGAATCCGGACGTCACGGTGCGCTCCCGGGGCGTGATGGAGAAGTGCACCTACTGCATCCAGCGCATCAATCAGGCGAAGATCGCGGCCAAGCGCGCCTCGCGAGCGCTCGCCGACGGCGACGTGAGGTCCGCCTGCCAGCAGGCCTGTCCGGCGGACTGCATCACCTTCGGCGACATCACCGACGAGACCAGCCGGGTGGTAGTGGCCAAGAGCGAGCCGCGCAACTACGTGATGCTGGCGGAACTCAACAACAAGCCTCGCACCTCGTATCTCGCCAAGCTGCGCAATCCGAATCCCGCCTGGAGCAAGGAGGCTGCGGGATGAGCCACTCGCTGCGGTGGGGTGGTTTCGTGCTGCTGCTGGCGAGCCTCGCCGGCTGCCGGGGCTGTACCTCTAGCCGCCCGCCCTTCCACCTGGTGCCGAACATGGACGACCAGCCGCGCTACGAGGCGCAGGCGGCCAGCGCCTTCTTCGCCGATGGCGCCACCATGCGGCCGCCGGTGCCGGGCACCGTGGCGCGCGGCGCCCTGGGCGAAGACACGGTCTTCGAAGAAGGCCTCGACGAGACCGGCCAGCCGGTGGCGGCGATGCCGCGGGCGGCCCTGCCCTTTGCTTCCGAGGAGGCGACGCTGGTGCGCGGCCGCGAGCGCTACGACATCTACTGCGTACCGTGCCACGGTGAGAACGGTGGCGGTCGCGGCGCCTTTTTCGAGCAGGGTGGAGTCGAGTCCGCCGATTTGCACGAGGAGCGCATCCGCGGCCTGTCCGACGGCGAGCTCTATGGGGTCATCACCAACGGCCTGGGGCTGATGTCCGGCTACCGCTATCCGATCCCGCCGGAGGACCGCTGGGCGATCGTGGCCCGGGTACGTGAGCTCCAGAGTGAGGGGCCGTAGGATGATCTGCCTCGAGATGAGGTGCCAGCGCGAGGAGCTGTCGTGACGGCGAAGACTCCCAAGATGCTCATCGGCCTCGGCGTGCTGGCCTTCGTGCTGGCCGGCGTCGGCGCCACCTGGCTCGCCTTCACCATCGACACCGAACTGTCCTATCGCTCGCCGGTGCGCACGGCGGAAGCTCCCACCACGCCGCGCGACGAGGCGCTCCTGGAACAGGCCGAGGCAGACGAAGCGGAGGCCATGGCGCGGCCCTACGAGGAAGCCGAGTACCGGGCCTTCCCGAAGGTTGGCAGCCGGGTGGCGATCTGGATCGTGGCGCAGCTCCACCTGCTGTTTGCGGCCTTTGTGCTGGCGGTGCCGATGTTCGCGGTGGTCATCGAGTTCATCGGCTACCGCACTGGCGACATGCGGTACGACAAGCTGGCCTACGAGTTCACCAAGCTGCTCTCCGTGTCCTTCTCCCTCACCGCCACCTTCGGTGCGGGGCTGACCTTCATGCTCATCATCCTGTACCCGAAATTCACCAACTATCTGATGTCGGTGTTCTCGCCGACCTTCCTGCCCTACGTGCTGCTGTTCTTCGCCGAAGCGGGCTTCCTCTATGCCTACTACTACGGCTGGGGGAAGTTCTCGGCCAAGTTCCACATCTTTCTGGGCATCATGCTCAACGTGGTCGGCACCGGCATCATGTTCATCGCCAACGCCTGGCTGACCTTCATGACCTCGCCGCAGGGGGTGTCCGAGAGCGGCGCCCTGATCAGCACCTGGGAAGCTGTAACCAATTACACCTGGATGCCGATCAACATCCACCGCATCATCGCCAACGTCGCCTTCGGTGGCTCCATCGCCGGCGCCTACGCGGCCTACAAGTTCTTGAAGGCGCGCACCGCCGAAGAGCGTGCCCACTACGACTGGATGGGCTACATCGGCAACTTCGTCGCCATCGCCGGCCTGCTGCCGCTGCCCTTCGCCGGCTACTGGCTGGCGTCGGAGATCTACGCCTTCTCGCAGACCATGGGCTTGCAGATGATGGGCGGCGCCTTCTCCTGGCTATTCATCATCCAGGCGATCCTGATCGGCAACCTGTTTCTGTTTGCCAACTGGTACCTGTGGATGGGCATGGGCCGCATCGAAGGGGCGGAACGCTTCCGGCCCTACATCAAGTGGTTGCTGCTGATCATCGTGGTGTGCTTTGCCGTATGGGCCACCCCCAGCTCGCCGATCTCCAGCGCCCAGGAGATCCAGCAGATGGGCGGCGCCCGCCACCCGAAGCTCGGCTACCTGGGAGTGATGGCGGCCAAGAACACCGCCGTCAACCTGATGATCCTGGCGACCTTCTTGAGTTTTCTGCTGTACCGTCGGAGCGGCCGCTTCCCGACCGTCTCCTGGGCCAAATTCGGCAATCGCCTGGAGGGCGGCATCCTCGGCCTGGCGGCGGTGGCGGTGGTGTTCTTCGGCGTGCTCGGCTACTTCGTCGAGGCGTCGGTACGCATCAAACTGTCCATTCCACAAGTCGGCGCGGTGCTGCTGGCGATGGTCCTGGTGACGATCATCGACATCCCGCTCTTGCGCGGCGCCCGCACCACCACCACCAACTGGGGCAAGATCGACCACCGGTCGCAGTACGCCCTGATCGTGTTGGCGGTGACCTTCACCTGGCTGATGGGGCTGATGGGCTACGTGCGATCCGGCCTGCGTCAGCACTGGCACGTCTACGGCGTCATCCGCGACACCTCGGTGGACGCCTTCACGCCGACCCTCGGCTACGCCACCAAAGTGGTGTCTTTCACGGTGCTGATCTTCTTCCTGCTCATCGCCTTCGTTTTCTGGCTGGCCAGCTTGACGGACAAGAAGAAGGTGGCGGAGGTCGAAGTGACGGACGCCGTGGGCAGCCCCCAGACGGTGGGCTTCTCGGCGGATCCGTCGCCCTCGCCGGCGGCGCGTTCCTCCACCGTCGATCCGCCGAGCGGGCCGGCGTCCGGAAGCGTGCGGTCATGAAGATTCCCGTCGAGCTGCGCCTGGCGGTGCTCGCCGTCGCCGCCACCCTGTTCTACACCTGGGTCGGCCAGAAGGTGCCGCAGAAGGAAGTCTACCCGCCGGAGGTGGTGGAGATCGCGACGGACGTCTCCACCGCCGAAATGGTGGAGATCGGCCAGGAAATTTTCAACGGCAAGGGCATCTGCATCACCTGCCACAACGGCTCGGCGCGCTTCCCGGATTTGGACGGCATCGCCACCCGCGCCGCCTCGCGGGTACCGGGGATGAACGACGTGCAGTACTTCGCCCAGTCCCTCTACGAACCGGACGCTTACCTGGTGCCGGGCTTCAACCCCGGCATGCCGGTGGCCGACAAGCCGCCCATCGGCCTCACGGACGACGAGATCAAGACGGTGATCGCGTATCTCCAGAGCCTGGGTGGTACCCCGACCATCACCATGGACATGGATCCCAGGAGCGGCGGTTCCGGTGAGGCGGTCGCCGATGCCGCGCCGGCCGCTGACGCGCAGGTTGCCGATGCGCAGGGCGCTGCCGCGCCGGCCGACGGTTCCGTAGCGGTGCTCGCCTCCTACGGCTGCGCCCGCTGCCACGGTGACGCCGCCGAGGGACCGACCTTCACCGGCATCGGTGACCGGCTGGACCGCGGCCAGATCGTCAACGCCATCATCAACCACGGCCCGGCCCGGGACGAGCTCTCCGGGGTGACCCTGGCGGATGTTCAGGAGATGGCCGACGTTCTCGTCGAGCAGAGGGATCAGGGATGAAGCTTCTCGTTCTGATCCCGGTCGTCCTGGCGCTCTTCGCGCTGCGCTTTTTGAAGCCGAAGATGCTCACCTGGCTGGCCGCTTGGTTGGTGGCCTCGGTGGTGATTCTCAAGTTCGGTTTCGCCACGCCGATTCCCGATTCGGTGTTCAAAATCTATCTCGGCATCATCGTCGGGTCGCTTTTGATCTACGTCTTCTCGGACAGCGACCGGCAGGAGGAGGTGCGGCGGCCGCTCGTCGCCTTCCTGGTGGAGAGCAAGTACCTGATCCCGCTGGCGGTGGTGGCGTTGGCCATTCCCGCGGCGGTGGCGGCCAACATTTACCTCGACATGACCCGACCGCCGGTCGCCCCGCAGTTCTCGCGCACCGTCCACCCGGCGCCGCCGGACTCGATCCAGGTGTACGGCGAGGCCTACGACATGATCACCCTGGACAATCCCTACCGGAAGCTCCAGGAGTCGGACCCGGCGGCCTTCGCGGCGCATCTCGAGAACGGCCGCAAGATCTACTACCAGAACTGCTTCTACTGCCACGGTGACCTGATGGCCGGGGAGGGTGTTTTCTCCCACGGCCTGAACCCCATCCCAACCAACTTCCAGGACGCCGGCACCATCGCCCAGCTCCAGGAGTCGTTCCTCTTCTGGCGTATCGCCAAGGGCGGCCCCGGCTTGCCGGCAGAGGGCGGACCGTGGGATTCGGCGATGCCCGCCTGGGAAGAGTTCCTGACGGAGGAGGAGATTTGGGACGTGATCGCCTACCTCTACGACTTCACCGGCTACCAGCCGCGGGCTATTCACGAGGTGGGTGGCCATGATTAGGGTCCTCGTCGCGCTCCTTGCGCTGCTGCTGCCGTTGGCGGCCGTGGGCCAGGACGCGCCCTCCACCGGCGAGGTGGTGTACGAGAAGTATTGTAGCCACTGCCACGGTCGCGAGGGCGACGGTCAGGGGGTGGCGGCCAAGCGCATGCGCCCGGAGCCGCGCGACTTCACCGCCGGCAAGTACAAGATCCGCACCACCCCGAACGGCTTCCTGCCGACGGACGCCGACCTCGAACGGGCGATTCGCAAGGGCCTGCCCTACAGCACCATGCCGGCCTTCGAGAACTTGACCGAGGCAGAACTCGACGCGGTGGTCGAATACATCAAGAGCTTCTCCGACGATTTCGAGGATCCGGAGGCCTTCGCCGATCCCATCGCCATTCCCTCGCCGCCGCCCTACTCGGAAGAGCTGGCGGCGGAGGGCCGCGAACTGTACCAGGCGCCGGAGACCGGTTGCGCCCGTTGCCACGGCCTCGACGGGCGTGGCGACGGCTCCTCGGCACCCACCCAGACCGACGACTGGGGCGTCCACCTGCGGCCGGCCAACCTCACCATGCCCTGGACCTTTCGCGGCGGCGGCACCCGGGAGGACATCTACCGCACCTTGAACACCGGCTTCAACGGCACGCCCATGGCGAGCTTCAACGGTGCTCTGACGGACGAGCAGATGTGGGCCATCGCCACCTTCATCACCTCCCACAACCAAGACCGGGAAGAGCCGCCCTACACCAACGTCATCCGCGCTGTCGGGGCGGAGAACGAGATCGATCTCGCCCTGGGGCGCGAAGTGTTCGCCAATGCGCCGGAGGCGATGTTGCCCACCGTCGGCCAGATCATCCAGCCGGGCCGCGACTTCTATCCCTCGGCGCTGGCGGTGAAGGTGCGGGCGGTGTTCGACCGCGAGGACATCGCCTTCCTCGTCGAGTGGGACGACATGCGGGCAGAAACCTCCGGCACCAATGGCCCGGACCTGGCCGTGCGGCGGTGGGAAGAAGGGCACGCCGATGCCGGCGAGGGCGCTCCGGCCGGAGGCGAAGAGGACGGCGGTTTCTGGGGCGATGAGGCCGTCGAAGAAGACGACGAAGGTAGTTTCTGGGGCGATGAGGCCGTCGAAGAAGACGACGAGGGCGACTTCTGGGGCGACGCCGCGGTCGAAGAAGACGACGGCGCCGCAGTCGACGAGGGCGGCGGTTTCTGGGGCGACGCCGCGGTAGCCGACGATGCCGGTGACGACAGCGGCGACGACTTCTGGGGTGAGGCCGAAGACGACGGCGGCGCCGACGATGATTTCTGGGGCGGTGGCGACGACGCAGCGGCCGATGCCGGCCCGACCGGCCCGGACACCGAGTTCTCGGATGCCGTGGCCATCCAGCTCCCGCTCACTCTGCCCACCGGCATCGCGCGGCCGTACATCCTGTTCGGCGATGCCCAGAATCCCGTCGAGCTGTGGTTCGCGGACATGGGCAAGGGCGACGAGGCGACCACCTACGTCGCTCGCGGAACGGCGGCCATCGCTCCCGGCGAAGGGGCCGATCCGGAAGTCGCCGCTTCCTACGAGAATGGCCGTTGGTCAGTCATCTTCAAGCGCAGCCGGCAGGGGCGCGGCACCGTCTCCTTCGACGAAGAGGTGTTCGTGCCGATCGCCTTCTCCGTATGGGACGGCTTCAATCGCGAGCGCGGCAACAAGCGCGCCCTGACGGTGTGGAATCACGTGTACCTGGAACCCCTGGAGCGGCCTTCCCCCATCGGACCGATGGCGAGGGCGGGACTCGGGGTGCTGGGGCTGGAATTGCTGCTGATCGGCTGGGTTCGCCGCCGGGCGCGAAAGAAGGAAAGCGGCGAGCCAGCGTAGACCATCGCAACGGGTAAGGGCGGGCGGCGGCATGGCCGTTCGCAGACTAGGAGATCGACGATGTACCAAAGCATTTACGTTCCGGTCGACAACTCGGCCCATTCGAATCGCGCGATGGACACCGCCATCGCCATCGGCAAGACCTACGGCTCGGCGATGACCGGCTGCCACGTCTACGCCGCCCGAATGCACGACTACCGCTTTAAGCAGATGGAGTTCACGCTGCCGGAGGAGTACCTGGTGGAGAGCGAACTCGCCCGCCAGCGGAAGATCCACGACAGCCTGATCTCGATGGGCCTGGAGCTGATCTCCGACTGCTACCTGAACACCATGGACCAGCTCTGCCAGCAGGCCGGCCTGACCTGCGAGCGCAAGATGATGGACGGCAAGCACTCCGCCGAGATCATCAACGACATCGCCCAGTCGGACTACGACCTGGTGGTGCTCGGGGTGGTCGGCATCGGCCGTACCAAGGACAGCCAGGTGGGCGCCGTTTGCGGCCGGGTGAGCCGCGAGATTGAGCGCGACACCTGGGTCACCAAGCACGTGCCCGAGGCCGGCGAAGAAGAGCGCGACACCATCATGGTCGGGGTCGACGGCAGTCCCGAGTCCTTCGGCGCGTTGATGACCGGCATCGAACTCGCCAAGAGCTGCGGCAAGAAGCTCGAAGTGGTGGGAGTTTACGATCCGTACCTCCACTACGCGGTGTTCAAGGGCATCGTCGAGGTGCTCACCGAAAAGGCCGCCAAGATCTTCCGCTTCGAGGAGCAGAACCAGCTTCACGAGGAGATCATCGACACCGGCTTGGCGGAGATTTACCAGTCGCACATCAACGTGGCGGCGGCCATCGCACGGAAGCACGGGCTGGACGTCACCAAGACCCTGCTCGACGGCAAGGCCTTCCAGAAGCTCCTCGATCACACCCGCAAAACCAAGCCCTGGGTGATGATCATCGGTCGCGTCGGCGTCCACGCCGGCGAGGATGAAGAGGGCCTCGGCAGCAATACCGAAAACCTGCTGCGCCTGGCGCCCTGTGATCTCCTGCTGACCAATCGGCGCGAGGTGCCGGAGCTCGATCTCAAGGCCGAGGAGTCCATCCACTGGACGCCGGAAGCCGAAGAGCGCATGACCCGCGTGCCGGACATGGTCAAGGGCATCGCCCGCACCGCCATCCTGCGCCTCGCCATCGAGCAGGGCCACAGCGTGGTGTCGAGCGATCTGGTGACCGAGGCGATGGACCGCTTCATGCCGAAGAGCTCTCAGCAGGCCACCGAGAAGCTGGCCGAGGCCCTGGCCTTCGAGAAGGCGCAGCGCGAGGCGGTCTCCCTCTGCAAGCATTGCGGCCTCGCCGCCCGGGTGCCGGATCCGGTGCGCTGCACCGTCTGCGGCGCCCAGGACTTCGAGGTGATCACTCCGGAGATGGTCGAGGAGATCGCCAAGATGGAGGGCGGAGTCGAGGAAGAGACCACCTACGACGGCCGCAAGCTGCGCTGGACCCAGGAGGCCAAGAAGGCCTTGCGGGCGATCGACGATCGCTACCAGCGGCGCCGCGCCAAGGCGCGCATCGAAAAGGCCGCCCACGGCCGACGGGTCGACCCCATCACCCTCGATCTCGCCCAGCACTTCATCGAGGAAGAGACCGGCGTGCTCTACAAGCCCGCCGCCACCCCGGCCGCCGGAACGGCGCCGGAACAAGAGGTGAAGGCTCCGGAAGTTCAGCAACCGGCGGTCGAGGAAGACGGGCCGGAGCTCAAGATCCTCGCCCGCGACGGCAAGAACAACCCGCTGCTGTCGCGCCTCGATTGGAACTCCGCCGCCATCGAACGCATCTTCCGGGTGCCCGTCGGCTACATGCGGGACAAGACCCAGACGCGGGTCGAGGAATTCGCCGCCGAGCAGGGTGCCGAAGAGATCACCCTAGAGCTGGTCGAAGAGGGCATCGAGCACGGCCTACAGTTGATGGCCGAGATGATTGCCGAACAGGAGGCCGAAGGGGTTGCGGCGGCGCCGCCGCCGGCGGACGCGGCGCCGGGCGATCTGGCCGCCAAGGGCGGCGGTTGCCCGATGGCCGCTCTGCAGGCCGGCAAGGCGAAGACTGAACCGGCGCCAAAGCCGGCCGCCTCCAGGACGGTGTCCCGCAAGGTCGGCACGCCGGTTTCCTTGAACGAGGTGGGCGTGATGTCCAACCTCGAAAAGCGCCGGGTGGAACTTCAGCCGCCGACCGACGACTCCTAGCTAGCCGGGGGCTGAATAGGGCTGCGTCCATGGTTTCAGCTCCCTGACCGGCATTTTTTTGCGAGGGGGCCGCGCCTCGCCGGCGCCCCCTCACCCGAGAAGAGACCTCGGGGTCACCCCGGCCACGGCGGCATAGCCGGCGCCGCGCTCTGTGGGTTCAGTCGCAGGACACTAGTGACTCGGAATGCCCGCCTACCGCTTCTGCCGTCCGGACAATCTGCCGCTGCTGGTGGAGGCGGTCCGCACCTGCTACGACCCCTACATCCCGCCGGAGATCGCCGGCCCGCCGATGACCGCCGAGCGGTTTCGCCAGGAGATGAAGGAATTGGATCTCTGGCCCAGCAACTCCCTCGTCGCTCTGGCCGGCGAAACCCCCGTCGCCGTCCTCACCGCCACCAAGCGGGCCGATGCCGTGGCGGTGTT
Organism: Acidobacteriota bacterium; assembly: GCA_039030395.1. NCBI lineage: Bacteria > Pseudomonadati > Acidobacteriota > Acidobacteriota bacterium. Next base: position 45,307 of record JBCCEF010000008.1, on the reverse strand, counting down.
GCGGCTGGGAGTGCGCGAAGAGGAACGCGGCCAAGGCCACGCCAAACATCTGCTGACCTCTTTGAGCCAGAAACTCGCCGTCCTTGGCCCCGAGCGGTTGGTGGCCGAAGTGCCGGCGGGACGCGAGGCGGTCTTCGAAGCCTCCGGTTACTCCGCCGAAACGACATTCCAGGACCTCGTTCTGCCGCCGGAGAACACGCGCACCCTGCCGGCAGAGCTGGTGATCCCCGTTTCGGTGGAAGACCTCGCGGCAAACGACCTGCTCTCCTTCTCCCCGGACGCTCCTTGGGACCGCTCCGAGCTGACCCTGCGCCAGAGCACCGAGCGCCTGTCCGGCGTCGCCGTCGCTTCGCCGGCACGCATCGAAGCCTGGGTGCTCCACGACCGCGAGGGGCCAGCCGGCGCGACCCGCGTGCTGGCCTGGGGGGCTGCCGATGGCGCGGCTCGAGATCGCTGGCTCGGTCCGCTCCTCGGTCACCTCGCCGCCGAAGCCGGCGCGCCGGTGATGCTGTGGCGAACGGCGCCGGAGGAACTGCCGGGAGGCTGGCCCACCGGCTGCGGGCTGCGCTCCGGCGTTCGCTTCACGCGGTATGCTGCCCGGGCGAAACCTCTATGAAGAGCTACTTCGACATCGAAGGCGACGGCGGATCCGACATCGTCGGCCAGGTCACTGCCCAGCGAGCCGAGCTGGAAGAATCTCTAGCCGGAGTGCGCCATTTGGTGGCCGTCGGCTCCGGCAAGGGCGGCGTCGGCAAGAGCACTTTGACCATGGCCTTGGCGCAGGTGCTCCGCCGGCGGGGCCACTCCGTCGCCCTCTTCGACGCCGACTTCAACGGCCCCTGCCAGGCCCGCATGGCCGGATTGGAAGAAACTCCCTGGGTGCCCGGCGCGAACGGCTTGATCCTGCCGCGCCGATCCGATGGCCTCGGAGTCCTCTCCATGGGCAGTGTCTTCGGCGGCGACAAACCGTTCGATCCGGAACATGGCGCCGCCGGCCACAGCTACGTGTGGCGCGCTACCCGCGAGTTCTCGGTCTTCGGCCAGCTCCTCGCCGCGGTGGACTGGGGAACTTTGGATTTCCTGCTCCTCGACCTGCCGCCGGGAGCGGAGCGCACCGTCCACTTCGCCGATTTTCTCGGTCCCCGGGCAGCCTTCGTGCTGGTGACCATCCCTTCGGATCTGGCGCGCGGCGTGGTGTCGCGTTCCGTCGCCGCGTTGGAAGAGACGGACTCGCCGCTGACGGGCTACGTCCTCAACATGGCCGGCTACTACTGCCGCGAGTGCGACGGTGTGCGGCCGCTTTTCCCGGAGGGTGACGAAATCCTCGATGCGCCGCTCCTCGGGCGCGTGCCCTTCGATCCCGAACTGGCGTCGATCTGCGACCGCGGCTGGCCCGAGGCGGCGGCCCTGCCGCCTTCCGCCGCGGCCCTCGCAGGAGTTGTCGACCGCCTGCTCGCATCGCCGCTTCCCGCCGCGCAAACCCCGCCGTCCCCAACCTAGCAGTCCCTGGAGACCTGAACGATGAAATTCTTGTGTATTACCTGCGATGAGCCCATGAAGCTGGACAACGCGGCGCCGCCGGACGAGCGCGGCTCCCTGACCGCGGTCTACGAGTGTCCCACCTGCACCCACCGTATGGCGATGCTCACCAACCCGATGGAAACGGAGATGGTACAGTCCCTGGGCATCAAGATCGGCTCCGGGTCGGGCGCCTCCGCGGGTGACGCGGAGGGTGCCTCAAAGTGTCCTTTCTCCGGCATGATCGGCGACATGCCGACGGCGGACGAAGGCGTCGGCTGGACCACCGCCGCCCTCGAAAGGCTGGAGAACATCCCCGAATTCGTTCGCCCCATGGCCCGCCAGGGCATCGAGCAATACGCCAAGTCCAACGGCCATCGCCTGGTGGACGAGAAGATCCTGGACGAAGCGAGGGATCGATTTGGGATGTAGTCGGAGGGACTGAGTATGGCCTACGACGAAGGACTCGCCGAGCGCGTCCGCGATCACTTTCGCGCCCAGGACCCTCCCGCACCGGTGGTCGAAAAGAAGATGTTCGGCGGCCTGGCCTTCATCGTCGGCGGCCACATGTGCGTCGGCGTCAACGCCGATACCCTGATGGTGCGGGTCGGCCCCGAGCGCTACGAAGACTTCCTTGCCGAACCCCACGCCCGCCAGATGGACTTCACCGGTCGGCCCCTCAGGGGATACCTGTACGTCGAACCCGAAGGCTACGCCGCCGATGAAGACCTGGCGAACTGGGTGCGCCGGTGCGAACGGTTTGTAACGACTCTGCCACCGAAGTGATTCCGATGTGTCGGCAGGAACATCGGCTTAGCCATCAGGAAGGAGTTCCTATGAAGTGGTCTACCCACCACGCGATGTGTGTCGTGCTTTTCTTGATCGGTTGCGCTTCGGCTTTCTGGGGTTGTAGCTCGTCGACCTTGGAAGAGCCGAACATCGTCAGTAGCCAATCGCAAAACGGCCATATGGTACCGAGCGGCGCCACCGGCGATCGAAAGGGATTGTCCGGCCTCCAGATGGCGCCATCGGAAACCTGTGGCTATTCGGAAGCGGATCCCATTTGCGTTGGCGGTGCCGCTGCTGGGCAGGGTCCTTCCAACTCACGTCAGTTCTTGAACAGCATCGTCGGACCGCAAGGTCAGCCCATTACCTACTCGCGCAAGGGTGCATGTTGCCCCTTCGAGACGGTCAACTCCGATCTGGGCGGTGGGCTTTTGGATGTCTACGAAGTGCGCTGGGATGGGCAGGCGGAGCCGGTGATTCTTTATGTCAACATGTACGATGCCGAGCCGCTTTGGGTACCACACGGACTGCGCCCGAGGTAGGGCGCCGCTGCACACAGGCAGCCGACCTCAAGGTTGGCTCGCTCCCATAGAAGTGCCACCCGAGCTTCCCCCCAATCGAGGTGCAGGAAGGTCGATTGCCACCTGAGGCTGGGGGGCACGCCTCATTCCGTTTTCTATCGGTCACTCCAGGCCGGTCAAGATTCTTCTCAGGGTATCCGTTTCGTTGGGCTCGGAGGCTTGCTCAAGTAGGGCCTCGACGGCGCAGCGATGGGCGGTATTCAGGGCTTGGTGGGCCGGGACGTCCTCGTCGGGCTCTACGCCCTTGCCCTCCCAGTTCGTGCCGGTGCGAGGGTTGATCGCCCGGGCGGTGGGGATGGCCACCCGGAAGTTTTCTCCGAGGGGAAAGATCTGGATCGGATGCGCCGCCCCGGCGGTGGTCTCGCCGACCAGGGTGGCTCGCCCAAAGTGCTTCAGGTGATAGCTGAAACCTTCCGCCGCCGAAGGAGTGTCGGCGCTGGTGAGTACGAAGACGGGGCGATCGGGGTAGCGCGGTGAGGGGAGGTCGGTGCGGGTTCGGAACTCCATCGTCTCGTCGCGGTTGCGCCAGTAGATGCGGCTCAAGACGAACGGCTCGCCGGTGAAAAGGTAGCTGGCCAAATAGGCCACCATCGCCGGGTGGCCGCCCCGGCTGGTGCGGACGTCGATCAGTAGCGCGTCGGTCCCGGCCAGCTCGGCGAAGGCGGCGTCGACGGCTTCGGCACCCTGGGCTGGATCGACGAAAGCGGCGATTTCGAGGTAGCCGACGTTGCCCGCCAGGACCTCCACCCGCCTCAATCCTCCTTGCGCACCTGCAGGAGGAGTCGCGGCTTCGTGGCTCGCCCTGGCCGGCGGTCGAACCTGGACGCCGAAATGGAGATCGGAACTCGCTTCCCGCAGGTCCCGGGTCAGGGAGAAGGCCAAGGCCGCCTCCAATCCCTCGTAGGCGTTGCCGGCGAGCTGCTCCCTGAGTGTTTGTTCGATGTTGGGGATCCTCTGGTCGAGGATGTAGTTTTCCCGGATCAGATCGATCAGCTCCTCGACCAGCGGTGCAGCCGCTCCGCCGTCGGCTGATTCGGCTGCTGCCGGAACCACCGGCAGACCGACCGACACCGTGAGAAGTAGAGCCGCGGCGGCGGAGCCGAGCGACGCCAGCTTTCGGTGACCGCGGGTCCTCGGCCGGCTCGTCGATCTGGCGAACTCTTCTTCGTTTAGGTGCATCCAGGCAGTGTATCGGCAGGACCGCCGACCCTTCGGCCGGCGGTTCCGGCTTTGACGATCACTGCATCGTGGGCCAGGTCATGAAGAACCCGTCGATCCAGACGATGTCCCGCTCCCACTGGTTGTGCTCGAAGCCGCTGATGACGTAGGGCTTGCTCTCAAAGCGTCCATCCTTGCCGGTGCTGCGGATTCCGATCCAGCACGGTTGGCTGCCGGGCTGGCCGAGATTGGCCGCGAACTCGTAGGTGTTGCCCCAGCCATCGATCTTGGGGACTTCCGGCAGATAGCGCGGCACCAGGATGGCCTCGATCTCGGACCACTCGACTGCGGGACAGATTTGCCAGTCGAGGGTGTCGCCGTAGTCCAGCGAGCCCTCTTCTATCTTTGCCTGGTCGTTGCCCCACTTGTGGAGAGCGGAGCCGATGGTGCGGAGGTCGGTGATGGTCTCCTTCTGTGCTGCCATGTCCGCCTGTTCGGTGTCGGCGGCCACGGCGGGCTGGTCGGTCAAGCTGACGACGGCGAGGACGATCATGGCGCAGGCCAGGACGGCGGAGACGCGGAGGGGACGGATACTGAATTTCGCGATCATGGAGACTCTTCTCCTCAGGTGTTGATAGGTCTCAGCCATGCCTACCAGCGATCCGGATGCTTCCCCTCGAGGACCGGCGGACAGGCTGATCAAGGTGGAGCCGTAGGCGCGTCGCGCCCGTGGCGAAAGGTGGCCGAGGACCAGCGCATCGCAAGCCGGCTCGCGATCCGACTGCATGCGGCGGTAGGCCAGGTGAATCAGTGGATTGAACCAGTGCAGCCAACGCAGCACCGAGGCCGTGGCCTGAATCCAGTGGTCGCGCTGCTTGATGTGGGCGAGTTCGTGCAGCAGAACGTGCCGCAGCGATTCTTCCGAAAGACCTTCGGCGGTCCCCGGAGGGAGCAGAACGCGCGGCCGGAGAAAACCGTGGAGCGCCGGCGAGGTCACCGCCGAGGTTTCGAAGACTTCCGGGGCACGGTGGAGGCCGAGAATCGTTCTCGCGTCTTCCAGTGGTTCCAGAATCCGGGGGTCGGTACTGCGTTTGCGGTCGGCAAGGCGAGAGCGCAGACGCCCTTCGTGAAGCAACTGCCGGGCCGCCAAGCCGACGATACCGGCCAGCCACAGAATCTGGACGAGAAGGCCCCGCTGCTCGCAGGTGCGCTGCCAGAGGGTGGGGGAGGAGGCCTCGGATTCAGGGACCGGCGCCGGAGTGGTGGCCAGGTCGATCAGGCCGGGAAGTCTCTTTCCGCCCTCCACCGGCAGGTGAAACAGGCTCCAGGAACTGATCGGTGCCGCCGGCATCAACAGCCGCAAGAGGACCAGAGCCCACAGCGCGTAGACGAAACGGGCCGGGAGCCAGCGGCGGAAGAGAAACTGAACGAGAAGGACCAGCAGCACCACCGCCGCCGCCTTGAGGGAGTGCACCAGGAAACCGGCGAGGAAGGCGCTCATCTCTCGCTGCCCTCGTCCGCACCGTCGAGAATGCGGCGCAGTTCATCGGCTTCCTCCTGGGATAGGTCCGCCCGGCGCGCGAAGTGGAGAAGCAGCGAGTGGCGATCGCCGCCGAAGACCCGCTCCACGAAGGAGCGCCCCTCTCGCTCGACGCACTCCTCTCGCCGCACCGCCGGGCTGTAGCGGTAGAGGTGGCCATCCTCCTCGAAGGTCAGCGCCTTCTTCTTGACCAGCCGCCCGAGGAGCGTCCGCACCGTCTTGGGATGCCAGCCGGTGTCATCGCCGAGAGCGGCGACCACCTCCCGGGCGGTCAAAGGCGATTGCCGCCACAACACGTTCATCACCTGCCACTCGGCGTCGGAAATGCGGATCCCTGGTGTGCTCATCGCGTCCTCTTGGTTGATTACTGATGTAGTCAGTATGGACTACATCTGTAATACGGTCAAGGGGGAGAGAGTGTTTGACCTGAAAGGCGCCTGGCCCCTGGCTCGACCCGGCTACGCTACCTAAGGAAACGTTGAAGCGTGCTGTTCTGCTAGGTCGGACCCGTGGGACTGAACGAGCCGACATCCAACTGGGGAAGGGGGCCGGAACTTGAACGCCGAAGTGAAGGTTGCGCATCTTGACAGCGACTAACTGAGGCATCATGATGTCTGCATGAGAACCACGCTCACACTCGACGACGATCTAGCACGTAGGTTGAAGGACACGGCTCGCCTCACCGGCAAGACCTTCAAAGAGGTCGTCAACGCGACCCTTCGCCGTGGTTTCGGTCGAGGTGAGTTGCCAGCAGCGACCTTGCCGCCTTTCAAGATCGGAAAGAAGGCGCGTGGATTGCGACCGGGAATCGATCCCCTCAAGTTCAATCAACTAGTCGATGAACTGGCGGTAGAAGACTTTCTAGAGAAAGTCCGCAAGGAGGCGGAACAAGAGTGATCCTTCCGGACATCAACCTTCTTCTGTACGCCTACAATCCAGACTCACCCCATCACATCCGAGCGATGGAGTGGTGGGAAACGAGTCTCTCTGGAAGAACCATGGTGGGCCTGCCCTGGGTCGTGCTGTTGGGTTTTCTGCGCCTGGTGTCCAATCATTCGCTGTTTGACGAGCCCTTGTCGCCGAGAGAAGCGTTGGAGGAGATGCGAGCTTGGCTGGATCGCCCGACCGTTCAGGTTCTCCAGCCAGGCTCTCGACATCTCGACTTGCTTGATGAGCTGATGGTCGGTACCGCGGCTTCGAGCAAGCTCAGTACAGACTGCCATCTGGCCGCCCTCGCGATCGAGTACCAGGCCGAGCTGCACTCAAACGACTCGGATTTCTCTCGTTTCCCCGGTCTTCGCTGGAAGAATCCCCTCAAGGACTAGCCTTCAGGACTCCACTGCCGACCAGCCCCAACATCCCCTCTCTCAAACCCATCCGCGAACGGTAGTTCGCCCTCCGTCAGGCCGATTCGAGAACCGACGGGTGTCACCCTTTTCTCTTCCGTTGGGATTTCCCTCTCCATCTTCGGGCACAGATCCGCCATCGCCATGGGGCGCCGGGGTTGTCGTGCCCAATTCCCAACCGAAGAGGAGAGATCCATGCCCGATTCGAAGAGTCAAGGAAAACCGCCCGCCGGTCGCGACGATTTGGTGAAGTACTTCAAGGGCTTCGACCAGTTCACGTCGATCTTCAATCAGAAGGCCATTTCGCTGCTGCCGGACAAGGAGCTGGCGCCGATCATCACGGGCCTCGACGAGATGGCGCGGGCGCAGATCGAGCAGCTCTCGTCGCGGGTAATGGAGGTTTACGATGGCGCGCCGAGGGAGCAGCAGGCGGAGTTCGATCGGCAGTTCCAGAACTATGCCGGTCCGCAGCTCATGTCCAGCGGCTTGTCCGCCGCCCGCTCGATCTCCAGCATCCCGGGCCTCGGCGGCGTGGGCGGGATCGCCATCCTGATCAAGAAGCTGTTGAAGAATGTCTTCGGCATTTCCCTCGGCGGCTTCCTGGATCGCCTGCTGGAGTTTATCGACGAGATTTTCGGCGAGGGCACTCGCACCTTGGACGACCGCGCCGCCGAAGGGATGTTCCGGGCGGAGCGCCGCTATCTGGAACTCCAAACGCAGCTCGCCCGCCTGGAGAACGCCCAGATGATTCGCGATGCCGGCCGCGGTGACGCCGACGATTGAGTTTCTGGCTCGCTCCGACCAAGGAAAGAGGCCGCGCCCGTCATGGGATCGCGGCCTCTTTTTGCTTTGACTTTCAGGGTGCCTTTCCGGTGAGCTATGGCGCCTCCCGGAACCACCAGGAGATGCGGCCGACTTCGATTCCCCGCCAGATCTGCCGGATCGACAGGCTGTGGCCGGTGCGCAGGGGGCCGTCGATCTGGAAGCTCGCGGCGCCGTTCTCGTCGGGGGCGATACGCACTCGGGGGAGTTCCGTTCGCCGCTGCGCAAGGTCGATCGGTCCGCTGTTCGGAAGGTCCTTTCGGTCTCTTACCAGTTTGGACTGCAGTGCTGCGCTCTCGAGGCCCAACGCCAGGCCGGTACCGGCGGGAAGGCGCTGTTCGATCTCGAAGTCGAAGGAACGAGAGCGGTCCGGCGTGCCGGCGAAGAGGAAGGACAGGGTGACGGCGGATTCCTGGCCGTTCGGTTCGACCTCGACCGGATAGACGTTACGCCAGGCCACGCCCGGTCCACGCAGGAAGTCGAGGAATTCCCGCAAGCGGAAGTAGGGAGGTCCGGGCGGGAGCGGTTGGTCGGGCTGAGGGAGGTTCGGTCCGAAGGCCTTGCGGGCGGTCTGGTAGACGGCGAGGAAGCTGGGGGGCGGATCCAGCTTCAGGTTTCCTTGGTTGTTCCAGGGAATTCCACGCAAGTCGGTCCTGAGGACTCCTTCCGAGACCCGCAAAGTGTCGCCCACCGGAACCTCCTTCAGTCCGATCTCCGCGGTCTGGTTCCATCGATCCGGCGTGATGAAGGTCGCCGCCGAGCTGGTGAAGAGCAAAGCTCGGGCGAAGCCCTCGGCGCTGCCTCGGTTGCGCGCCCGCAGGTACAGCCGAAGTTTTGAGATCGGGTCGAGAAAGCGCTGGGTGTTGATCGGCTCGCCGGGCGCCGGATCCGAGGCGGCAGGGCCTTCTCCCAGCCGCTGTGCGGCGTCCGTGTCCGGGCCGAAGGTCATGACGATGTCCGGGCTGGAGCTCAACGCTCCGGTGGCGACCTCCTGGGAGCCGTCGTCTTGCGGAGTGCGGCGGAGGTACACGTTCTCGGTGAGCTGCAATCGCCGGGTGAGGATTTCGCCGAGGTCCGGCATGATGCCGATGGCGCCGGGCACGTTGGGACCTTGGGGAGTTCCGGTCTGGGGATCGGAAAGCACCTTGCGCATGCGAAGGGGCAACAGCTTTCCGCCGTTGGAGCCTGCGAAGGCCTGGATGAGCGCCGCCGCGCCGGCGACCATCGGCGAGGCGCTGGAGGTGCCGGAGAAGGTGTCGGTGTAGAAGTCGGTTTCGTCTTCGCCGTAGAGATCGCCGTAGCCGCAGGTGGTCACCCGGTCTCCCCAGGCGTAGCAGTCGACCCGCGCACCGAAACACGAAAAGTCTCTGCGATCGTGCGGCAGCTCGGCGGCCGCCGCGCCCACCAGGATGGCGCCGGAGTCGATGAAACTCGGATCCCGCGGGTTGAGGCTGCGGCCGCTGTGTGGGTTGCGATAGCGGTCGAGATCCACGCCGCCGTTGCCCGCTGCCTCGACCACGATCACCCCCAACGCCGAAGCCAGGCGAATGGCGTCGCGGTCCGCCGGATCGGCAATCTCGGTGGGCTTGCCGCCGCGCTGCACTTCGAGGAGCAGGATGTCGCCGGGTGTGAGCGGTGGACTGCCCAGGACCGTCGCGTAGGCGATGGCCGAGGTGATGTGGCCGTTGGTGCCGCGCCTCGCATCCGGGAAGTTCAGCGGCAGGTAGTGCGAGGCCAAAGGGAAGTTGCCGAAGCCTTCAGCCGCTCCGGTGATGATCTTGTCATCCGGCGGCGACGGGTCGGCGATGCCGCCGAGTTCCCCGATGACCGCCGTGCCGTGGGAGCCCTGGTTCTTGTCGTCGTCATTGCGGTTGGCGCCGACGAAGGGTGGATTCAGCAGCGAAGTGCTCCCCTGGGTGAACTCGCGATGGTCGAGGTGCCAGGCTTGTTCGAGATCACAGACCTTGATCGAGGCAGGGGTCTGGACCAACCGTTCCCTCGCGAACCGCGCTCCGAATCCCACGGGCCCGCGCTCGAAGTACTCCTGGTCGGAATCGAAGGACGGGTCGGTGGCGGTGATCTCGGCGTAGGCCAGAGCCACTTCCGCCAACGCCTGGAATCGGGCGATCAGCTCCGGAACCCGTGTCGGATGCCGCCGGACGTCGACCCGCCAGTATGAAACCAGGCTGAAGAGCGGCGGAACGTTCGACGTGGCGGCTGCTTGCTCGGCGGCATCGATGGCCTTGATGATGTCCTCCCGGGTGGCGCAAGCTTCGGAGTGGATCAGCGGCCAGGACTCCAGGACGTTCGGTGGGTAGGGTTCCTCTGCCGGCGGATCCTCGTGTGGTCCGGGGCCCCAAGTCTCCTCGGCGAATTCGAGCCGAAGGACCGAGGCGAGGCCCGGTAGATGAAGTTCGTGGGCGAGCTGCCACAGGCTCTCGGCGGTCAGGGACCGGATGCCGGCGATCAGCCGCACGATCACGAAGCCGCTCCAGTCCTCTTGCTCGGCGGTGGAGGCGCGGGCGCCGCCACGATCTGCGTCGCAGCAGCACGAGCACGACGCCGGCGGGCAGTCCTGCACCGTCGCCTGGACGGCGGCCCAGGGCGCCCCCGGCGCGCAGTCGGTGCCGAGGCGGCGGATCTTCTCGTCGGGATTGCTCGCCGGCGGCAGGGAGACGGCGGACTTCGCGGGGTCCGAAGGTGGCGGCAGGGAGACGGCGGAAGGCCTCGGATCGCTGCCGCCAACGAATCGACGGTCGTCCCGTCCCGAGGCGATATTCCCGGAGTCTTCGTGGATGGTGATGTGCAGGTGTCGCGAGCTGGAGGATTTCGGGTCTTGGGTCATCGGATGTCTCCCATGGGTTTCAGGGGCAGAGATTTCACGGGCGCGCCAGGGATCGCCGCGAGCCCATCAGGTGTACCAAAGCGGCTTCCAGGAGTGCCGCAGGTACTCACCTCAATCCCTTCGCTGTTCCCGCGGGTGACTCCGAAGCGACTACGGCTCGAAGGGCGGCAGGGCCTCGACTTCACCGAACAGCAGAAAACCCGCCCAGCCGCTGGGCGGCACCCCTGCCCGCCAAGCGGCGAGCTGCGCTTCCTGGAGGGCCTGCGAAGGAGGCAGCCGGCGAGTGAGGAGTCCGTCGTAGAACCGCTCCATGAGATCCCCCGTGTGGCGGTCCCGCACCGGCCACAGGCTGACCATCACTCGGGACGCTCCGGCGTAGAGAAACGCTCGCGGTAGCCCCGCCTGGAGTCCCTCGCCGCGCACCGCCCGGCCACGGCCGGTGTCGCAGGCGGAGAGCACCACCAGCTCTGACGGCAGGTCGAGGTCGTAGATCTCGTGGGCCCGCAGGGCGCCGTCGATCGGCTGGCCGCTGGGGTCGCGCCGCGACAGCACCAAGCGTGACAGCAGGGGGTGGAGGGGATCGAGCACGCCGTGGGCCGCGAAGTGCACCAGGCGATGGCCCCGCAGAGCGCCGTCGATCACCGCCTGCCGGTTGGCCTCGAAGCCGGTCAGGGTGCGGCTCTTGCCGGCCGGCTGGCGGGCGACCAGGGCCGCCGCTTCGTCCGCCGTGAAGGCGAGGCGGCGCCAGGAATCCTCCTCGTCGGCTTCAGGAGTGGCGCCGCGCGACAGCCGGGGATCGTCGCCGCCGTAGACCGGATCCGCCACTACCGCCAGCCAGGATTCCGCCGCCGAGCGTTCCGCGTCGCGCTGGCGGACCGCCATCAAGACCGCGGCGGACGGCAGATACGAGATTTCGAGGGCGGCGACGACCGGTGGTGCCTGGGGGCACGGTCCGCCGAACTGCGATTCCGGCAGGGCGGCGAAGGAAACCGCTTCGAGGCCGCCGTCGGCGACGATCACCAGCCGATTCGTGAGTTCCGACCGGGCTGGCCCGAGGACAACGTCGGAGAGGCGGCAGGCGGCCGGCGTGGGTCGTCCGGCGCCGCCGGTTCGTTTCATCCAGGCGGCGACTTCAGCGGCCAGTGGCTCCAATTCGTCGCGCGGCGGCAGGCGGTGGGCGCGCACCGTCTCAGCGGTGACCGTCCACAGCACGCTCTGCTGGGCGCCGAGGTGGTACTCGAGCAGCGTGGTATCCGGCGGGATCCACTTCTGGAGTTCCGCCGCCGGGGGCGGACCGGCTCCGATCCACTCGGCGTACTCGGTGCTTTCTCGGCGGAGTTCGCCCCGAATGGCTTCCAGGTTTGACAGGGCATCGGCGATCTCTTCGGTGAGGGCCGTCAGCTCGTCCGCTTTCATCTCGCGGTTCGGGTCGATGCGGCGGGACTCGAGATCGTTGAGGCGGCGTCGGGCGGATCGCTCCCGATCGAGCAGCTCGGGCGCGGCGGCGCGGCGGAGGCCGGCGCCGGATTCGAGCAGCAGGTCTTTGAGCCCGCGGGCGCGGGTACGCTCGGCCATCGCCCAGGATTCTCGGTCACGCCCAAGGTCGAGGAGGAGAGCGATCGCCAGATCGTAGGTTTCCTGCACCGAGGTGGAAAGGGTGGTACGCAGGTCGTGGCGCAGGACCGTCGGCCGGACGGCCTCGGCCTGGGCCAGGGCGCCGCGGGCGGCGGCCAGCGCGGCTTCCGGCCGTCCGAGGGCGTGTTCCGCCCGCGCCACGCCGGCCAGGCTCTCCGCAACTCCGGTGCGATCCCCCCACCGTCCGTAGTGAGCCTCCGCTTGGCGATGTCGAGCCCGGGCCTCGTCCCAGGCGCCGCCCTTCTCGGCCAGCTCCGCCGTCAACAGAAGCACGGACCCGGTATCGCGTGGACAGCCCCCGCTGGCGACCAGGCGGTTGGCTGCGGCGGCGAGGCGTCGCGCCGCGACGTCCTCGCCTTGGGCTTGCATCACCAGCGCCTGGCGTGCCGTGGTCGTGGCGTGTCGGCAGGAATTGCCCGTCGCGTCGAGGGCTTGGTCGAGATAGGCGCGGGCCGCCGGCAGGTCTCCCCGTTCGTATTCCAGGCGGCCGAGCTGGCTCAGCGTGGCGGGGCGCGATGCAGAGGTGGCGCCGAATGCCCGCAGGGCCGCCAGCAGATGCTGAGAGCCGGCGAGGTCGTCGCCCAGAAAGCGGGCCTTCAGCACTCCGAGTTCGTGCAGGGTGACCGGACTGAGGTCGGCGTCCTCCGCTGACCAGAGGGCCAGGGCCTGCTCGAAGCGGTCGAGAGCCGGCTGCAGCTCGCCGACCATGCGGTGGGCGAGGCCCGCGCTGTGGGCGATGGCCGCCTGGGCACGAGCGTCGTCGGGAGGAAGGTGGGTCGCGGCCCGCTCGCAGGCGGCGAGGGCTTCCTGCGCCAGCGATCGCGCCACCAGAGCGGAGCAGAGGTTTTGCTCCGCGAGAGCCTGCCAGCCGGGTTGGTCGGCGCGGCGGAGGAGATCCGCCGCCTGCCGAAAACCCTCGGCCCGAGCCGGATCCTCGAAGGAAGTGCCAAAGGCGGCCAGGAACCGCGCTTCGCCTTCGAGCCGGATTTCGCCGTGGCGGGCGAAGACCCTTGCCGCCTCCCGCCAGCCTTGGACCGCCGCCTCCCGTGACGAGGAGGCGGTCGTCAGCGCGGCGCGATAGGCCGCCGCAATCTCACGTTCCGCCTCGGAAGCGGGGTGGCGGACGTCCACCTGCAGCCGGTACTGCCCCGGTTCGTCCTGCGGGAAGGAGGTGAGGTTCACGTGGTACTCGCCGTCCGCGTCCACCACGGCGAGCACGAGTTCGGCCCCGAAGTTGCTCGTCGGCCGGTCCGCTTCGACGAGGGTCGCTCCGTTCGAGTCGGTCAGCGCCAGCGCGAAGTCGACGGTCTGCTGCTCGGCGGAGACGCGCAGCAGGTCGCCGGCGGCCAGGGTGACGCGGTACCGGTGGCACGTTTCCCCGGCCAGTTCCACGGTCACTCCGTCGGCGCCGGGTGGGGGAAGGTTCCCGAGTTCCTGGCAGACCAACGGGGATTCGCCTGCCGGCGGTGGGGCGGCCGGCGAGCAGCCGATGACGAGGGCGACCGCCAGCAGCCAACCGTGCCAAAACCGTGGACGCAGCAGATTCGGTGGCATGCGGACTCGCAGTGGGTTGCCGGTGAGAAGGCCGGGCTAGGGTTGCGCCACCCGGAAGCGGTGCTGCTCGATCTCCCGCGGCGGGTCACAACCGGTCAGGCTCAGGCGATAGTCGCCCGGATCTCCAGCGAGCCCCAGGACCAGCGAACCGCGCTCGTTGGGAGTCAGCGGCAAGCGTGTTCCGGCGGCCTGGGGTGAGTCGATCTCCACCTCGTACTCGGCGCAGCGCTCGGTAGGGGCGATCTCCAGGTGCAGGCGAGCGCCCTCCGGCACGGTCACCACCGGCGGGGCACCGGGGCCGCGGAGATCCGCCACCAGGTCCAGCGAAACGGCCGGCTGGGCATCGGCGAGGGTGGAGGCCGCCCGCGGCGCCAGGGTACCGAGGCGGATACCGAGCACCGACGCCACCACCAGCCCGACGGCGGCGGCGCTCTGCCACAGCCGGAGGTTGGCGGCGCGACGCGGAGACCTGGCCTCCTCTTGCGGGCCAGCTTCCTCCGCCGCCAGGCGCCCCTCCAGATCTCGCCAGCCGGCCTCCGTTGCAAAGTCCGCCACACCGCGCGCCGAGGAGAGGCGCCCGGTCTCGGCCGCCAGCAGTTCGTCGAGATCCAGCAACTGCCGTGCGGTCTCCGGGTCGCCGAGGATGCGCTGGTGAATCCTTCGCTGATCCTCCGGTTCGAGGTTTCCTTCGAGGTAGGCCACCAACTCCTCCGCCTCCACCGGCCCTCCCGCCGCGCCGCGGGCCTCCTCGGCGAGGGCCGCCAGCAGCTCGCCGCGCGCCGGCTCGTGTTCCTTTGACTCGGTCATCGTCGTACCTTCCTGGCCCATGGCTGCATGAGAAGTTCTTCACAAACCCTGTGCGTGACCCTTCACGGCGGTTCCTGTAGCTCGGTGCGGAGTCTCTTGCGCGCCCGGAACAGGTGCGCCTTGACGGTCTCGACGGAGATCTTTTGCACCGTGGCGATCTCCTCGTAGGTGAGCTGATGATAGAGGCGCAGGGTCAGGCACGCCCGCATCTGCTCGGGTAGTTCGCGGACCGCTTCCTTGAGCTGGTCCCGGCGCTCGGTGTTCACCAGGTCGTCGAGTTGCCGACTGGCGATGGTCAGGCCGCCGGAAGGCCGATCCAGCGCCTCGTGGGAAACCTCCACCGCCGAGCGTTTCTGGGTTGCCAGAGCGCGATGGCGCTTGAGGAACAATGTCGTCGCCACCCGATAGAGCCACGGGGCGAATCGCTGCCGGTGCTCATAGCCGTCCAGAGAGGTATAAACCCGCAAGAAGGTCTCTTGGGTGAGGTCAACGCTGTCTTCGAGGCTCAAACCCTTACGCAGGAAAAGTCGGCGGATGGCGTGAAAGTACGTCTCGTAGAGCAAGCGAAACGCTTCCTGGCGCCCGGTTCCCGCCTGGAATCTCGCGATGGCGGCACCGACCGGATCCGCGCTCGAATCTCGCTCCGCCGGCTGTCCCGCTGTGGTGGTGTTCATGAACTTGCCGACAGGCTATAGCGCGGGAGCTGCCAGGGCAAGAGCGGAGCGTCGAGTCGCCTTGCCGACTCAGGGAGTTGCCGGAACGGTGGAGGACCAGTTGTCCGTCGTGCCCGATTCGAAGCCGTCGTTGAAGACCTCGACCCGTCGCAGGGCAAAGTCGACCTGGTGAACGGTTGGCTTCGAACTCTGGATCTCCAGCAGGGATCCCAGGCGCGGGTCGCACTTCTCTTCGAACGCCGAACCGAGCGGACAGGATATGTCGTCGAACACCTTGTGCTCGAAGCCCAAGAAGTTGTCCGTCGAGACATGGTACTCACCGGCTCCGCGGTAGAGGGCGTAGGTTCCATCCGGAAAGGTCAGGGTCGATTTGAGAACGTTGAGTGCAGGGTCCCACAGATCGACGATGATGCCGGCGAGAGGTTCTTTCGTTTCCGCGTCGATCACCCTTCCCGCGATGCCTTGGGCGATGGGCGGGGTGAGGTCGACGACCGTTTCGGTGGCTGGTGCGACCACAAGCGGCGTACCTTGGGTTCGATCGCAGTCGAAGTTCGGGCAAGGGATCCCGTCGAAGATCTCCGTCATGTAGCGGGGATCGAGTCCTCCGATGGTGTACGTTCCCGGATCGAGGTTCAGTCGGAAGATACCGGTTTGGTCGGTCGAGACGGTATCAACTTGTTCTCCCGCCGAGTCGAAGGCCCTTACGATGGAGAACCCGAGGGCCTCGCCGGTCGATCGGCCGAACAGCCGACCGGTGATGGCTCCCTGCCTCCGGAGCGCGAAGTCGACGTTCGCGACGACGCCGGTTTCGGGAACGATGAGAGGTGTTCCCTCGGTGGGATCACACACTTGGTTGACGCAGGACCGACTGTCGAACAGCTCCGTCTCGAACCGCTCGCGGCTGGCCATGGCGAAGTAGGTGCCGGCTCGGCGGGCGATCTCGAACGCGCCGGTCTCGTCCGAGGGGCTCCGCGCCACTTCGACTCCATCGCTATTGAAGAGGACGATCTCCGCGGCCTCCAATGGCAGGTCGTTCGCTTGTTGAGTGACCTTGCCCGCGATCTTGCCGCGTGGTTCCAGCGCCATGTCGACGCCATCGGTCGTCTCGTCCAGGATCACGGTGATCGGCGTACCAGTCGTGGGATCGCAACCGGGAAAGCCGGGCCCCGAGCAGGGCAGGTCTTCAAACAGTCCCGGTTTGTGATCGTCTCCGTTCTCGGCGGTGGCAAAGTAGGTTCCGGGAGTGAGATCGGAGAACTGAAAGGCGCCTAGCGGACTCGACGGTGTGGAGTCCAAGAGCGTGCCGTTGCTCCTCCAGAGGTGGACCGTTGCGCCGCCCACGGACTGGTCCGAATCGGCATCGAGAACCCGGCCGCGGAGGTGGGTTCCGCCCGCTTTCGCCAGCGGAACGAGGCCGAAATCGACTGCCGCGGTCAGGATTCCGGGTTTGACGTCGATGGGCGTTCCGGTCGTGGGATCACAGGCCGGGATCGGAGCGCCTGGGCAGGCGATGCTGGCGAAGAGCTGTGGGACGTACCCATCGGTCGATGCCACGGCGAAGTACTGCCCTTCCGGGAGGGCCATGCCAAAGGTCGAGTCGGCGGAATCCGTGGAGTCGAAGAGGCTCCCTGCTGCATCGAAGATCATCACCACGGCATTCAAACCACTGCCGGTGAGTTGGTCGTGGACCGTGCCGGAGAGGTGCCCCCGTTCGGCAAGCCGAAGGTCGATGCCGCCGGTGGTTTGACCCTCGACGATCGGAATCAAGTCTCCGGCGGTACTACTACAAGAGGGTTCGCAGGCGATGTCATCGTACGCCTCTCGGATGATGCCGACCGGACCGTCAGCTTGAACTCGATAGGAACCACTCGTCAATCCCTGGAACAGGTAAGAGCCGAAGTAGTCTATTTGCTTGGAATCGAGAAACTGACCGCCTTCGTCGAAGACCGTGATGCCAGCAGACCGAAAAGGAATGCCAAACTCGTCGACGACGGTGCCCCGGAGCCGACCGAGAGGCGGAAGGGTGAAGTCGATTCCGTTGATGAGTTCGTTGATGTCCACCTCGATCAGGTCGCCGTCCGTGGGCTCGCAAGAACCTGCGCATGGAATGCCCGGATACGCTTCGGCGCCATGGTTGCCGTCGATTCCTCCCTCGGCCTGGGCGAACACCCTGCCTGCTCCTAGACCCAGCGCCCGATACCGACCGGCCACGTCGGTACCGGCGACTCTCTGACTCTGGCCCTCTTCGTCGAGAATCCGAATGAAAGCCTGCTCGACGGGCTCACCGCTACCGGCGTCCAGTACGCGACCGGTGATGGTCGCGCCGCGGGGCAACGAGAAATCAACGCCCGTTATGACGGCTCCGGCCGTCACTTCGATCGCCGTCGCCAGAGAAAAATCGCACGACTCCAAGAACCTGGTGGGACAGTCCATGCCGTCGAACACTTGTCCGAGAACGAGATTGGCTGAGAAGGGTGAGGGCCCGGCGGCGGCGAAGTACGTTCCCGGGTCGAGGCCCGAAACCAGGAAATCGCCATCGTTGTCGCTATTCCAGGCCACGACGAGGTTCTTGTCGGTGTCATAGATGTTGACGTTGGCGATGGCGACCCCGCTGCCATCCGTTGCCTGGGTCACTCGCCCGGCAATACCGGTTGGATCGCCTCCCAGACGAGCCTCAGCGACCGGGTCGGACGCGACGGCGAGGTTTGGATAGGTCAGCCTTGCCAGGCCGAGCAAGAGGGATAACAGGCACACCCTCAGCATTCTGACCCTCCGGCTTGAGATCTGGAGGCAAAACCGCTTTTGGCCAACGTTTCGTGTTTCGGATCTCATCTTCGCAATTCTTCTCTTCCTGCCTCCAAGACCAGCAAGTCCACCCTAGTCTCTGCCAACGGTCGGCCTGGCTTGAGCGCGTAGAGGCGACGGTGAGTCTGTCCCCGTTTCCGACTTTGGCAGTAAAAGCGCACTCAAAGAGTTACCCCAATAAGGCTTGATCTTATCGGAGATCCGAGAACTCCTCGACGCAGCTGTCCCGATCCTCCAGTTTCAGGCACTAATCTTTCTGGTAATGGATTCTGAAATAAGCCTATGAATACATGCACATTTCCGCTGCATGCGGAGGTGCATGTGCTTTGGGCTTTCCGCTGGGTCGTTCCGATGCCGGGTCGAACAGCGGGCTCTGTCGACAGCCACTGTGTGGCTGGACAGTCACTCACCGGGGACCCCGGAAGGGAGGTTCCGTGGCCCCGATTGTCAGGAGGCACTGCATGAAGCGTCAAATAACCGCCGCCGTGGTTGTACTCTCGCTGGTTCTCGCTGGACCCATGCTCGCCGCCGGTTCGAAGGCCGGGGACGAGCAGATCGTGAGTCAGGACAAGAATGGTGTACCGACCTGGGTCAAGGGTGACCTGGGTACCCTCGACAAGGGCCTCGCCGTCGACCTGGCGGCGGTCGATTTCTTGGGTGACCTGGTGGTCCGCAAGTTCGACGCGGCCGGTGACGAGCATCTGGTGGTCCAGCAGGTTCAGCGGGACCACATCGGCAAGGTCCACGTTCGGATCGACCAGCAGATCAACGGCCTGCCGGTGATCGGCGCCCAGCTCATCGTGCACGCCGAGGCGGACACCGGTGAGGTCTACGCCGTCAACGGTAACTTCCTGCCCAACAAGGGCCTGCCGACGGAGAGCCGCATCAAGGCCGCCGACGCGTTGGCGATGGCGCTGGCGGAAGCCGGCATCTTCGGCACCAAGAGCCTCGACCAGCCGCAGCTCGTCTACGTGATCGGCGCGGACGAAGATGGCCACCTGGCCTGGCGCGGCACCTACGAGTACGAGGACCTGGACGGCCGCTACCAGGTGGATCAGGTGTTCGCCAATGCGGTGACCGGCGCCCTGGCGGCCCGCCACCCGCAGGTGCACTACGCCAAGAGCTGGCGCACCTATGACGGCAACAACGGTTCTTCGCTGCCCGGCAGCCTGCGCTGCACCAACGGCTCGTGCACCGGCGCGGACGCCGTGGAAACGACGATCCACAACAACACCAGCACCGCCTACGACTACTTCAACGCCCGGTTCGGCCGCGACTCCTACAACGGCTCTGGCGCGACCATCAACTCCACCGGTCACCACCGTTCGAACTATGTGAACGCCTTCTGGAACGGCTCGCAGCTCGTCTACGGTGACGGCGACGGCTCCACCTCCGGCCCGCTGGGCGACGCCTTCGACGTGGTCGCCCACGAGTTGACCCACGCGGTGACGCAGTTCACCTCCAACTTGATCTACCAGAACGAGTCCGGCGCCCTGAACGAGGGCATGTCGGACATCTTCGCCGCCGGCGCCGAGGCCTACCGGGACGGCAGCATCAACTCCGGTACCTGGCTGGTCGGTGAAGACACCTGGACGCCGGGCACTTCCGGCGACGCCCTGCGCTACATGAACAATCCGACCCTGGACGGCAGTTCCCGCGACTACTGGCCGACGCGCTACACCGGTAGCGCCGACAACGGTGGCGTGCACTGGAACTCCGGCATCGCCAATCTGGCCTTCTACTTGCTGGTGCAGGGCGGCACGCACCCGCGCGGTCTCGATCCGACCAACGTCACGGCCATCGGCATGTCCAAGGCGGAGCAGATCTTCTACCGTGCCCAGACCACCTACCTGACTGCCTCTTCGAACTTCCAGGCGGCGCGCAACGCC
The DNA here is from genome assembly GCA_039030395.1 of Acidobacteriota bacterium. Taxonomy (NCBI): domain Bacteria; kingdom Pseudomonadati; phylum Acidobacteriota; species Acidobacteriota bacterium. The sequence goes on along the minus strand of JBCCEF010000008.1, from coordinate 25,347 downwards.
ACCGTGTCGGCGGCCGGCGATCTCTACGGCTCCGCCGAGGTCGACTCGGTGAACGACGCCTGGTGCGCCGTCGGCGTGCCGGGTTGCCCGGGTAGCGGTCCGGGACCGGGCAGTTGCCCGTCCGGCTTCACCACCTACACCGGCACCATCAACGCCGGCCAAAGCCTGGTCACTTCGGGCGTCACGACGAGCGGTGGCTTCAACGCCACCCTCACCGGCTCGGCGCCGGACATCGACCTCTATCTGCAGCGCGAGAGCTGCAGTTGGTTTGGCTGCTCCTGGTCGAACGTGGCGAGCAGCACGAGCGCCAGTTCTACGGAGTCGATCAGCTACACCACCACAAGCTCGCGGAAGTACCGCTGGCGGGTGTTCGGCTACAGCGGCAACGGCATTACGTTCACCCTGTGCGCCAACCCGGCCCTGTAGGCTTCGACTTTCCGTCGTAAGGTTGAGCCCGCTCCATCTCGGTGGGGCGGGCTTTTTCGTTTCTCGGAGTCCCTCAGTTCTCGGGATCGGGGTCCTCGAAGCGAACTCGGTTCGGGCCGGGAATGGAGGTGATGCGCCAGCGACCGTCCAGAGTGAAGCGTTCGATCGAAGTGTCCCTGGGCGCATCGGAGACTTCGACGTTTTCCGTGTCGCCCCGCTCGTCGGGCAGGCCGCTGCTGTTCTCGTCGCCGTACCGAACGGCGTCGATGGGGAGGGTGTCGATCTTGATCTCACTGGCGGGGACGTCGAACAGAGCAACCCCGTCCGCCGGTGTCGAGTCGGCATTCTGAATCTCGCCGAGTAGGTCCAATGCGAGCTGGAACTGAGGCCGGTAGTTTTTGTCCACGGAGATCGGACCTCCGACGACGAAGGTCTCGCCGGGTCCGATCACCCCTGCCAGCTGATACCGGCTCGTAGTGTAGTCCTTCCCTCCAGCGCCGATGCTGTAGCCCGCCAGGTCGATGGGCTCGTCGGTGGCGTTGTAGAGCTCGATCCACTCCAGGCCGCGGTCGTCGCCGCTTGGATCGTAGAAAACCTCGGTCAAGATGAGTCTGGGCTCCCGCGGAGGCATCGGAAATTCGGAGGAGGAGACTTCTCCTTCGGGGGTAGTCGGCGAATTCGTCTCGGGGCGAAGGCCCAGGCAGCTCGCCAGGAGTGCGAGACACAAGACGGTGCCCGAGGCGACGGCGTAGATCCGCGGCGGCTGGAAGAGGGTCTCCCAGCCAGGGCGCGTCGGGCTCCAAGGACCGGAAAGCAAGCGCGCGTCGGCGTGGTTGGCAAAGAGGACCGGGGTGGACCACTGCACCGAGTGCCGATCCGTTTCGCAGATCGCCAGGCGCCCTTCGGAGACCGCCGAGGGCAGGTCATCGCCGGCCGCCAGCCGCTTGTAGAACTTTCGGCTGAAGGCGATCGCGGCGGAGTCGGTGATCGCCCGGTTCATGGCGAGCACCGACGGGAATCCACTGCGCAAGAGCGCCGTCGCCACGCCGGCGAAGGGATCGATCTGCGGCGTCTGCGCGTCCCGGGCGCTGTGGCAGGCGTTGAGGAAGATCAGGCGGAGGGAGTCCACGTCGTGGAGCTGCTGGGCGAGTTCGTTACCGGTGACGGCGGTTTCGCCGACGTAGAGATGCCCTTCGCCGTTCCACAGCCGGTAGTCCCCGTGACCCATGTAGTGGAGGATGTGGGCTTCGCTTTGCTGCAGGGCTTCGCGTAGCTCCTGCACATTGTGGGGGCGAACGGTTTCGACGGTGACCCTGGGATCGTCGGCGAAGATGGCCTCGATCTCTCGTACCTCGCGCGCGAGCTGCAGCGGGGTACCCCCGGCGTCGGAGGTGGCGATGAGGATGTGCAGATCGTCATTGCAGACGGTCGGCGCCCGGTGTTCTGGGATCTCGATTTGCCGCAGGATGGGGGTGCGCGGGGAGAGGGCGAGGAAGCTCTTGCTCTCTTTCCGAAACAGCGTTTCCCAAGGCAGCCGAAGGAGCTTCTCTTGTCGCTCGGCATCGAACCGGAAGATCAGCCGCAGGCCGCCGTTGTCTTCCGCTCCTCCCAGTCGCTGGGAGAAGAACTTTCCGATCTTGCCGGAGAAGAGCGCGCGGTAGAGGAGGTCGCCGGTTTCCCGCGCCGAGTCCGGCGAGGCGGGGATCACGAAATTGCCGGTTAACGCCTTCCACGAAGAAGCGTCCAGGCGGTCGAACGGAAGGGTGCGCACTTCCGTTTGGAATCCGTCCGACTCGGCTTTTACCTGGTAATCGTTGCTCTCCAATTCGGAGAAGGTCAGAACGAAGTCTCGGTAGCCCACGGTGAAGCCCTCCAAGGATCGGATGCACGTCAAAGAAAACGACAGCCGATGCACCTTCGAGATGTGATTGGCAGGTCGGGTGCTCGAGAGGTGTGTCGGTAGCCAAGAGTAGAAGCGTCAGGCGGTGGGCCGAGGGACCACGCAAGGCAGGGCCGGTGAGAAGTAGCCGGGAATCCCGCCTTGTCCGCCCGCTCGGGCGTGTGCGATGATTTGGCCCAACCCATGACCGTTTCCGTCGTTGAAGAGTTTTCCCCTCTGCCGTCGCCGGCCGCGGCGGTGCCGCATGTGGTGGCGTGGAATCTCACCGAGCGCTGCAACCTCGCCTGTGCGCACTGCTACATCGCCGCCGGACCCTGGCAGGCGACGACCGAAGACTTGACCTTCGACGAGGTGCGCCGCATTTCGGACGAGATCCTGGCGTTCAATCCTTCGCCGATGTTCATCCTGAGCGGTGGGGAGCCGCTGCTGCGGGACGACCTGGAGGACATCGCCGCCCACGCCACGGCCGGTGGCGCGACGGTGGTGGTGGGGACCAACGGCACGATGTTGACGGCGGAGCGCATCGCTTCCCTCAAGGACGCCGGGGTGACCGGCGTGGCGGTGAGCATCGACTCCCTCGAGGCGAGATACCACAACCGTTTTCGTCACGGCGACGGAGCCCTGGAGAGTACCTTCGAGGCGGTGGAGCGGCTGCGCGAAGCGCGGCTGGATTTTGTGATCCAGACCACCCTGACTTCCGGCAATCGCCACGAGCTGAAGCCGCTTGTCGCCTGGGCGGCGGATCGCGGCGCGGTTTGTTTCAATCTGTACTTCCTGGTCGAGACCGGCCGCGGCGAGGGCATGCGATCCTTGGCTCCGGCGGAGAACGAGGGGGTGTTGGAGGATCTGGTGCGGCTGCAGCGTGAGTACCGGGGCCGGATGATGGTGCGCTCGAAGTGCCAACCGCAGATCATGCGCCACGTCTACGAGGACGATCCGGACTCGCCGCTGCTGCACTACGCGACCCGCTGCCCGTGTGGCGTGCAGTACTGCCGCATCATGCCCGACGGCAAGGTGACGCCGTGTCCCTATATGCCGCGGACGGCGGGCGATCTGCGGCGGCAGTCCTTCGGTGAGATCTGGCGCGGCTCGGAGGTCTTCGCGGCGCTACGCGAAGGGGAGCTGGGCGGCAAGTGCGGGCGCTGCGAGTACCGCTCCGTGTGTGGGGGCTGCCGGGCCCGCGCCTTCGCCCACGCCGGCGACCTGCTGGCGGCGGACGAATCCTGCGCCTACGAGCCGCAAGGCACACCGGAGCCGGTGGCCCTCGTACGGCCGGTGACCTACGGCATGGACGTGGCGCCGGAGCTGACCTGGACCCCCGAGGCCCGGGCGCGCATTGAGCGCATTCCGAGCTTTGTGCGCGGGGTGGTGACCCAGCGGGTGGAGAGTTGGGCGGAACGCGAGGGAATCCGGGAGGTGACCGTCGAGCTGCTGGACCGCATTCGGGGAGAGATGCCGATCGACTTTTCGAAGAAGCGGCCGTTCTTCGCGCGCTCCGATTCGTGACGTGGGGGGAGGGGTGCGGCCGTCTCGCCGCACTCGACTCATTGCCTGGGCGAATTCTTTAGGTGATCATTAAAACATGCACGAGATTCTAGACACCATCGTCATCGCGAGTTTTCTGGGCATCTTGGCGCAGGTCCTCGCCGAGCGGTTCAAGCTGCCGGCCATCCTGCCGCTTCTGCTGCTCGGCATGGCCGCCGGCCCCATGGGTTTCCATCTGTTCGACCCCAAGGCCCTGGGCCACGGTTTGGAAGTCTTCATCCACCTCGGGGTGGCGGTGATCCTGTTCGAGGGCGGTCTGTCCCTCGACCCGAAGGAACTGCGCAAGGTGGGGGCGCCGGTGCGCAATCTGCTCACCCTTGGCGTGGTGGTGACCGGCGTTGGCGGCGCCTGGGTGGCCCAGGCGATCACCGGCATGCCCTGGGAGACGGCGGCGCTGTTTGGCGCCATCGTCACGGTGACCGGCCCGACGGTGATCGTGCCGCTGCTGCGCCACATGATCTGCCCGTCGTCAATCCGCGCGGTGCTGGTGTCGGAAGGGCTGATCATCGACGCCATCGGCGCCGTGCTCGCCTACCTGGTGCTGCAGTGGATCGAACGCGCCGCGGAGATGGGTTTCCAGGAGATCGTCGGGGAGGTGGCCGTGCTCGCCGCCACCGGCGCGGCTTTGGGTTTCGTCGCCGGCTCGTTGGCGAAGTTCGCCGCCCGCAGCCGGCTGCTCGCCGGCGAGCTGCGCAATCTGGCGATTCTCGCCCTGCTCCTCGCCTGCTACATGGTGGCCGAGCGCCTGGCGCCGCAGTCGGGAATCCTCGCCTCGGTGGTGATGGGCTTCACTCTCTCCGCTTCGGACGTGCCGGACCTCGCCTCGGTCAAGATGTTCAAGGGGCAGCTCACGGTGTTCCTGATCTCGATCCTGTTCATCCTGCTCTCCGGTCAGCTCGACCTGTCGTCGATGATGCAGCTCGGATGGAAGGGCGTGGCGGTGATGGTGGTGATGATCCTGCTGGTGCGGCCGCTGTCGGTGCTGGTGTCCGTCTGGCCGTCGCATATGGACGTCCGATCCCGGCTGGTGCTGGCGTTGACGGCGCCGCGCGGAATCGTGGCGGCGGCGGTGGCTTCCCTTTCGGCGATTCAGCTTCGCCAGTACGGCCTGGAAGAGGGAGCGGTGATCCTGGAAGGCTTGATTTACCTGCTGATCCTCGTCTCCGGCGCCTGGGCGACGATGATGGCCCTGGTACTGCCGCGGGTGTTGGGCTTCGAGAAGGATCCGCAGCGCCGGCGCAGCATCCTGGTGGGTTCGACGCAGCTCAGCCGACTGCTGGCCCGCCGCCTGGCGGAGGCTGGCCGTAAGGTGGTAGTGATCGATTCGGTGAGCGAGAAGCTGCGCATGCTGAAGGCGGCGGGCATCGCCGTGGTGCGCGGCGACGCCCGCAACGCCTCCACCTACGAGGCCGCCGGTATTGAGCGCGACAACGATCTGCTGGCGATGACCCCCAACGACGACCTGAACGTGCTGTGCTCCGAGATGGTGCGCGAGGAGTTCGGCATCGAGCACCCGGTGGTGGCCCTCAACCGGCCTTCGAAGGAGTTCGGCCGGCTGCGCCGGGCCTACATCGATCTGTTCGGTGGGGAGCCCTTCGATCTCGAACGCTGGAACCGCCGCATCCGTCATCTGGAGGCGCAGCTTGTGGAGGTCGACCTGGAGATCGAGGGGGCCAAAGAAGCCGTGTTGGCCCTGTTCGAGGACAGCGACGAGGAGGACGGCGAGAAGAAGGATCGCCCTGCCGTCTTCCTCTGCGGCTGGCACGACGACAAGCCGAATTTCCGCCGCGCCTCGATCGATCTCGGCCGGGTCGAGCGGGTCACCCTGCTGGCCTTGGCGGCCACCGCCGACGAGTTGCGGCCCTACCGGGTCACTGAGTCCGACCCGGCTGTGGAAGGCGAGTCGGGACCGGCTGCCGAGGCCTCCGGAGAGCCTTCGCCGGCTCCGGTCTGACCATGCCCTGGATCGAGGTGATCTCGCCGGCGGCCGCGACGGGCTTTCTCAAGCGCCAGTACGACGCGGCCGTTGCCCGTGCCGGGCGACTGTGGAATATCGTTTCGATCATGGGCCAGAATCCGCGGGTGCTCAGAACCTCGATGGACTTCTATGGTGCCGTGATGCACGGCCCCTCGCCGCTGTCGCGCGGCCACCGGGAGATGCTGGCGGTGGTCGTTTCCGCCGCCAACCACTGCCGCTATTGAACCCGCGCCCACGCCCACGACCTCCGTGCCGAGGTCGCCGACAGTTTCGGGATCACCGAGGACGCCGCGGCGGACGATTTCGTGCGGGCCATCGCCAGCGACTGGCGCCGAGCGGATCTGGTCGAGGCGGACCGTGCCCTGTGCACCTTCGCGGAGACCCTGACGGCGGATCCGGCGTCGCACCGCCGACACCACGTCGAGACCTTGCGCCGGCACGGCTTCGGCGATGCGGCGATCCACGATGCGGTGCAGGCGATCGCCTACTTCAACTACATCAACCGGGTGGCGGACGCCCTCGGCGTCGAGCCGGAAGAGGGCGTGGCGGCGTGGGAGCAAAGCGCTGCGCCCGCTGCCGACGACCGTTAGGGAGCTACGAACAACGCGCGGCCACCGGCCGCACCGGCCGGCCGGCGAGGGTGCTGAGCTGCACCAGGTGGAGGCCCGGCTCGAGGACGCCGAGGGGCTCCGTGGGGCGCAGGGTGGCGTTGGCCCGGGCGGAGAAGGCTCCGGCCTCGGTGCCGTTGATCTGTAGTTCGACCACCGCGCCGTCCGCCGGTACGTCGGCCAGGTCCACCGCCAGGCGGCAGGGCGCGAAAATCTCCATCGGCAAGCGGGCGATGTTCTCTTCCCAGGCCCAGTCGGCGGCGAGGGGGGCGCTGTCGGTGGCGGAATCCGGGCTGAGTTCCCGTCGTACCCGCCGGGTGAGCGGGTCCATCGGTAGGGCTTCGAGGAGGGCGGTCCGAGCTTCTTCGCGCCGCCCCCGGCGAGCCAGCTCGCGGGCCTTGAGGCTGAAATAGGGGCTCCAATCGCTACCGGTCGAGTGGGACCGCTCTTCGAGGAAGAGCGCTTCGTCGAAGTGGCCGGCGGCCGCCCGGGCGAAGGCCTCTCGGGCCGGGGACAGGTCGCGCGCTAGAACCCCCAGGCGTCCGAGAGCCGGCTGGTCAAAGGGACAACGGTCGATGGCGCAGAGAGCGAGGGACCAGTCGAGCCAGGCGTTGAGGGTGCGTTCCGAGCCGCTCGGCGCGGGCCCCGGGGCGACCTCCCGCAGGAGGATCTGGACGATCGGCTGCGCGCCTCCTCCGGGGCGGGCCTCGGTGAGCGCGCTGAAGTAGCGCTGGCGAGCGACCCGGCGGTCGCCGCCGGCCCGACGTTGGCGCGCCTCGTCGAGTAGCTTTTCGAGCTGAGAGCGGCGCACTTCTTCGGCTCGCGGCAGGGCGGCGAGGTAGCCGCGCCAGTCGTGGTCGGCGGCATAGGTGCGGAGCAATCGCTCCCAGGCGAAGGCGGACTCCGGCAGGGCGGAAAAGGCCGTGGCGCGGTCGTCGGCTACCCGCAGCCAGGGTTCGATCAACTCACTGAAGGTCCCTGGGTCGGCCATCACCCGGCGCAGCAGATCGCGCGCGATGGCCTGTTTCTCGGCTGAGAGAAAAGGCCAGATCTCCAGGTAGGCGGCCGCCAGGAAGCGGTTCGCCTCGTCTTTGCCGGGGGCAAGGGCAAGGCTGGTCTCGAGGGGCTGTTCCCAGGCTCGCGCCTCGGTGATCAGGCGGGGGTCTCGGGCCAGGGAACGCTCCAGGTAGCGGGCGGCGCCTTCGAGCATCGGTGCCTGCCAGGCGGAGGGACGCTGCCGGTAGACTGCCCGGGTCTGGTCCCGCACCCATTGGAGACGGGCCTCGCGGCCCGCGGCCGGCGGCCGGGCGGCCGGATCCGGCAGCAGCTCCAGGGCGACCAGGGCCCGCGCCCGGTCGAGGCGGGCACGGGCCGGATCCGGCGAGCGCAAGACCGAGGTCGCCAGGCGGTCCGCGATCTCCGGACCGGTGGCTGTTCTCAAGTTCTCCACCAGATCGCCTTGCCGGTGCCGGCGGGAGATCTCCTGCACGGTGGCGATCAGCCCAAGGAGGAGAGCGCTCGCAACCAGCGTGATTCGCACCGATCGCATCGAACGGGTGGCCATGTTGGAATAGTAGACGAATAGGATGGAGCCCGCTGCGCTCTTCGCTACCCCCTCCCCACGACATGTCGGATTCATCCCCTTTCCCCGCCCGTACCTCGGCCCTGGCTTGGGCCGTCGGCATCGCCATGCTCCTGTGGCTGCCGCTGCCGGATTTTGGCGTGAGTGATTCGTTGCCGACCTTTGCCTTGCCCCTCGACAAGGTCGGCCACGGCCTGCTCTTTCTGGTGTTCGTGCCGCTCCTCGACCGGGCGAGGGCCGGCCGGGGTGCCCGGTGGCTGCCGCTGATCTGGGCCATCGCCTACGGTGCGGTGACGGAAGCGGTGCAGATGCTTCTCAGCTACCGGAGCGGGGATCCTTGGGACCTTGCCGCGGATGCTCTGGGCGCGCTCCTCGGATGGCTCTGGTGTAGACTGAAAACGCCTTGATTTGAGCCCTCTCATCGGTTGATTGACTCCTTTTTCGTGATCCACTCTTCGCTCCCAACGTCGTGATCTCCCGCTCGACGGATGCGCGGTTGCTGGGGCTCGGCGAGATCCTCGTCGGCGGGCTGCTGGTGGTCACTCCCTTCGTGCTGGTGCCGGCGGCCGCCGACGCTTTCGACCTGCCGAAGCAGATGGTCGCCGAGATGTTTGCCCTGGCTTCCCTCCTCGCCTTGGCGCTCCGGGCGCTGCTCAATCCTCGCCTCGCCTCCCTGGACCTCGGTCCGAAAGAGCTGTGGGAAGTGCCGGCGGTGCGCGCTCTGTTGCCGCTGGGGCTCGTCGCCTCCCTCGGCCTGGTGGTCTCGTCCCATGGGGCGCACGTCCGCCAGGCGCTGCCGGATCTATGGATCGGGGTGGCCTGCGTGATCGGTTGGAGTGTCGGCCTTTCACCGCGGCGCCAGCGGCGGCTGCTGGTGCTCTTGGCGTTGCCGGCGGTGGTTCTGGGAGCCCTCGCCATCCTGCAATTTCACGAGCTGTACCGGCCCTTCGCGTTCTCCGGCGGCGAGGAGGCAGCGCGTTTGGGGCTGACCTCCTTGGCCGGCAATGCCGGGGTGCTCGCGGCTTTTCTCGTGCTGCCGGCGCTGCTGGCGCAAGAGTGGGGCTGGCGTCGTCGCCAGCATCGGCCTTCGGCCTTGGCGGCCCTCGTAACGGTAGTGGTTTGCCTCTACGGCATCGCCGTTTCGCAGACCGTGGCGGCAGTGTTGGCGGTGGTGCTGGGCAGTGCCTGCCTGTGGCTGGTCCAGCTCCCGAGGCGCCGTGCTCTGACCGCCCTGGGAGCAGCGGCGGCGGTGCTGTTGGTGACCATCGCGGCGGTGGCACCGCTGCGCTCCAAGGTGGTCGCGAAGGTCACGGAGCTGACCTCCGGCGAGTGGAACAAAGTTCTCACTGGCCGCCTCGATGGCTGGAGCACCGCCTGGTGGATGGTGCAGCGGAACCCCTTGACCGGGGTGGGGCACGGCGCCTATTCGGCGGAGTTTGCCGAGGCCAAGATCGCCCTGACGGACGATGGCCATCTCTTTTTGCAGCGGCCCCGGCAAGTGATGTTCGTCAACGCCCACAATGAATTCTTGGAAGTGGCTGCGGAGTGGGGACTGGTGGGCGTGGCGGCGCTGGCCTGGGCCCTGTGGGTCCTGTGGCGCCGGCTGCGAGGGCTGGAACCCGCGGATCGTCCGCTGGCCTATGCGGGATGTGTAGGGCTCGGCATTCTCGCCGTGGCGCACTTTCCCTTTCGAGTGGCCTTGGTGGCCTTTCCGGCGCTGCTCTTTCTGTCCTGGATTCTGTCGCCGGGCGAAGGCGAGTTGCCGGAGCCGGCCGCCGTGGCTGCGGTTTCGCCTAAATCCGGCCCTCCCGCCGCCAGCCGAAAGAAAGCCAAGAAACGGAAGCGCCGATGACCGTTCGCCGCTGGATGGTTCTCGTCTTGCTCCTGCTGGTGCTGACCCTTGTCTTCCAGGTGGTGCGCACTCGCAACCTGCTGGAGGCCAGTCGTCTTTTACACCAGGTGGAGCAGGTGAGCGTCAGCTTGGCGGCTTCGGGTCGAGCGAATCCGGCGATCTACTGGAACCACGTGGAGTTCATGGAGATGGCGCGCGGCCTCAATCCGGTGGACTCGCGCATTCTCCTGGCCGAGGGCAGCCAGTACCTTCTCCTCGGCCGGCCCGAGGAGGCGGTGGAGGTCTACCGCCGGGCCTTAGAGATCGAGCCGCGGCCGGAGATTTACCTCAATCTCGGCCGGGCCGAGGCTGCGGCCGGGCAATTGGAGGAGGCGCGGGAGAGTTTCCGCCGCGCCGCCGCCCTCGATCCGCGCAACTGGCGCTTGATCCCACAAGAGCTTCGGCCATCCCAGGTTCCTGGCAAGCGCCCGACGGCCCGGAGGAAGAGGCCTCGCCGGTCGCCGTAGCTTCCAGCCTCCTCGTTCCACCGTTTTCGTCGTTCCTCATGAACGACTTCCCATTTTTTGGGTTTCTCTGAAACCTATTTCGGGTCCTCTCGTACACCTGTCGTAGATCACATGCGGCGGCGCCCGTCCCAGGCGCCTCTTTTCGTTTCTTGCTACCCTCGGTAGTTCTCCTCGGAGTCAGCGGTAGAGCCGGACGCGGCGCGCTCCATCGTGTCGTTCATTGCTTCCCACCCTTGACTGCACCAAAGGAGAATGACCTTGAGACTGAAGCTTCTCGCGGCACTCGCCGCTCTCGTTGCTCTCACCCTCGCCCCCGTGGCCCTGGCCCATCGGCCCGCCGGCCCGGCCCTGACCCTCGACATCGCTGACTTGACCGCCGGGGTGGATCCTCTGATCCGCGTTTCCGGCGCTCCGGGACCCACCACCCTCGGCCAGCTCGGCACCCCGGTGGCCGGCGGATTCGATGTCGACGGCGACGGCCACCAGGACTATGCCGTCGGCCACATGACCACCACCAACGGACCGGATCGGATCTTCGCCGGTGAGGCGCAGCTCGTCTTCGGCGACGGCACGTCGAGCGGTGCCGTCGATCTCGCGGTGCCCTCGCCGCGGGTGCTACGGGTCTTGGGCGACGGCTTTTTCGAGGCCACCGGCTCGGAGCTGTGGATGGGCGATATCACCGGCGACGGTCTCGGCGACCTGTTGGTCCACCGCCAGAACTTCGATCCCGGTGGGCGGGTCGGTGCCGGCGCTTTGACGGTGGTGGTCGGTGGGCCGGAGCTGCGGACCTTGGCCGCCGACACCGGAGTGCTCGATCTGCGCAGCCCCCCGGCGTCGGTCCACGTATTGACCTTTGTCGGTGCAGCGGAGAACGATCGTCTCGGCATCTGGTCCCGTACCGGCGATGTCGACGGCGATGGAGTCGATGAGCTGGTGATGGCGGCGGATCAGGTCTCCATTCCCGGCGAGACCTTCCGCGGCGCTGTGTACGTGGTGCGCGGCGGAGCTCACCTGGCGCGCTCCGGCCAGGTCGATCTGGCGGACTTCGGTACGCCCGCGATGACCGACGACATGCTGCGCATCGATCCGCCGGCCGGCTCCGATGATTTCCACTTCGGTTCGACCCTGCAAACCGGCGATCTGAACCGCAACGGCCGCTCGGAGGTGTTCATCGCCGCCGCCCTCAACCGGGCCGGTGCGGTGCTCTCCCCGGACGGCAATTTCACCGGCGACGCCGTCGGGGGGCCCCCCGGTGGGCGCCTGTGGATCGTCTGGGACGACGCCTTCCCCTACGGCTCGTGGCCTCCCGGGCAGGTGATCGATCTCACCGATCCGCCGTGGTCCACCACCACTCTGAGCGGCGGCGTCCAGAATGTCTCCTTCGGCGAGGAAGTGCTCGGCGGCCTCGACTATGACGGCGACCGGCGGCCGGATCTGTTCGTCGGCGACCTGGTGGGCGACGGCACCGATGCCCAGGATCGTCCAGGTTCCGGTGTCGGCTATGTCTTCTATCGCGCTCACCGGCTGAGGGGGAAGACGCTCAATGTGGACCACCTGCCGCGGCGGTTCAGAGTGTCGAAGATCCTCGGTCCGGTGGCCGGCGCGATCGGTTCCGACACGGTGACCCACGGCGATCTGAACGGTGACGGCATCGACGATCTGGTGATCGGCAACCCGCACGACAACCCGCAGGATCGCTTCCACGCCGGCACCATGCACATTCTCTTCGGCCGCCACGGCCGCTGGCCCCGCACCATCGATACGGCGCCCGGCGAGCTGCCGCGCTCGCGCCGAGTGAAGATCACCTTGGTGGAGGGGGCGCGCGGCGGCCTGCCGAATCCCGACGGAATTTTCCCGCCGCCGGACGACGGCGACACCCTCTGCTATAGCGCCGCCGCCGGCGATGTGAACGGCGATGGCCAGGCGGACATCATCACTAACGAGATGATCGGCAACGGGGTGGACCCGACGGCGATCGATGTCGGCAACCTGGTGATCTTCGACGGTGAGTTCGTCTCGCCGCGTCGGCGACGCGGACACGGCGACGATGACGGTGACGATGACGACTGACTGAGCGAGAGCTTGCCGAGAGTCTCCGAGGGCCGGTCCCCAACGGGACCGGCTTTTGTCGTTCGGTAGAATCTTCGAACAAAGCCATGTCGTTCGACACCCACGCTGCTTGCCGCTTCCGAGGAGAATGATCATGAGACTGCGCCTCACCCTCGCATGTTCCACCGTCCTCGCCCTCACCCTGTGGTGCGTGCCGACGGAGCCCGTCGCCGCCCGCGGTGTCACCCGAGGACCGGCGTTGACCATCGACATCGCCGATCTCCAGGCCGGCCGCGATCCGCTGATCCGCGTGTCCGGCGCGCCGGGACCCACCACCACCGGGCGTTTCGGCACACCGGTGGCCGGCGGCTTCGACGTGGACGGGGACGGCTTCGGCGACTACGCCATCGGCCACATGACCGCCACTCCGGCGGCCGGCCGGACCCTGGCCGGCGAGGCCCATCTGGTGTTTGGCAACGGCACCACCCGGGCGAACGTCAATCTCGGAGTACGGCAGAGCCGCGTGCTGCGGGTGCTCGGCGATGCGCCCTTCGAGGCCACCGGCAGCGAGGTGTGGATGGGGGATATCACCGGTGACGGCCTGGGCGATTTTCTGATCTGCCGCCAGAACTTCAGCGCGCCGGGCAAGAGCGGCGCCGGCGCCCTCACGGTGGTGGTCGGCAGTCCCGCCCTGCGCAACCTGGCCAATGGCGCTGGGGTGTTGGATCTGCGCAATCCGCCGGCCTCGATCCAGGTGCTCACCTTCGTCGGCGCCAGCGGCAACGACCGTCTCGGCATCTGGACCCGCACCGGCGACGTGGATGGTGACGGTATCGATGAGCTGGTGATGGCGGCGGATCAGGAGTCCATTCCCGGTGAGCCGTTCCGCGGCGCCCTCTACATCGTGCGCGGTGGCTCCCATCTGGCGACGTCCGGCTCAGTGGACCTGTCCGGCTTCGGGGCCGGTGCGCTGCCCGGGCAGATCGCCAAGGTCGTGCCGCCGCCGGGCGCTGTGGACTTCCACTTCGGGGCCACCCACCAACTCGGCGACCTGGACCGCAACGGCCGCGCCGAAGTGCTGGTCAGCGCCGCCTTCAACCGCGCCGGCGGGGTGCTTTCCCCGGACGGGCAATTCACCGGCGACGGATCCGGCGGACCCCCCGGAGGGCGCATGTGGATCGTGTGGGACGATTCCTTTCCGCCGGTACCCTGGCCGAACGGCTTCACCCTCGACCTGGGTGCCCCGCCGGCCTCGCTCACCACCATCGACGGCGGTCCGCGCAACGTCTCGTTCGGTGAGGAACTCCTGGGCGGCCTCGACTACGACGACGACGGCCGGCCGGACCTCTTTGTCGGCGACCTGGTAGGCGACGAGAGCCCGAACGGGGATCGCCCGGTGTCCGGCGCCGGCTACGTGCTTTACCGCGCCGAGCGCCTGCGCGGACGGACCTTCGCCATCCACCAACTGCCCGGCGGGTTGCAGAAGACCACCTTTATCGGTCCGGTCACCGGCGCCATCGGTTCCGACACGGTGGCCCACGGCGACTTCAACGGCGATGGCATTGCCGACCTGATGATCGGCAACCCGCACGACAACCCGCAGGATCGCTTCCACGCCGGCAGCATGCACGTCTTCTTCGGCCAGCGGGGGCGCTGGCCGGAGGTGATCGACACCGCGGTGGGTCGCTTGCCGCCCACCCGCCGGGTGCGCATTACCCTGATCGAAGGAGCGCGCGGCGGAGTGGCCGACCCCAGCGGCCAGGGCCAGTCGCCGGACATCGGCGACACCCTTTGCTACAGCGCCGCCGCCGGCGACGTCAACGGCGATGGCCGCACGGACATCATCACCAACGAGATGGTGGGCAACGGGGTGGGACCCGGCGCCGTCGATGTGGGCAATCTGGTGATCCTGGACGGTGGGATGACCGGGTCCGGTCGCCCCGGCGGCCACCGTCGGGGTGTGCCCCGGGTCCCCGAGGCGGATGATCCGCGCGGTGACGGTCCGCTGCGGCCGGCGAGGGAAGGACGCGGCGCCCTGCCGCTCAGAGAGCGGCCCTAGTTTTAGGGGGGCTAGGCGCCCCCCTCGCCACAAGAAGTGCGATTCTTGTGGCTCACCCCCGTCCTCGGCGGCTCTCGCCGCCGCCTCGGTCTTCGACCTCGGTAGCGATCTACTGACTAGCAGATCGCTCGATCAAGCGATCGATTCGGAGGGACGGGAAGATCGTTTCCTAGGACTTCCGCTCGCCCTTCATCGCCTCCAGCGCCATGGCGGTGAAGATGCCCGAGCCCGGCAAGTTCTGGCCGCCGTCGGCCACCAGGCGGGTGCCGGTGATGTAGTCCGCCAGCGGCGAGGCCAGAAACACCGCCGCCTGGCCGATGTCGTCCACCGTGCCGTAGCGCCCGAGGGGAATCGCCGCCTTGAACTGCTGGTGGAAGCTCAGGTCTTCCGGCGCCAGCTTGCGCATGCCCTCGGTACCCTCGATCGGTCCCGGGGCGATGCTGTTCGAGCGGATGCCGAAGCGTCCCCATTCCATCGCCAGGTTCTGCATCAGATTGTCGATCCCCGCCTTGGCGGCTCCGGCGTGGGTTTGCGCCCAGTAGGGGACGAAGGCCTGGCCAGCGGAGATGAAGATCAGGTTGGCGCCCTCGGTGCTTTTCAACTGCTCAAAGGCCGCCCGGCTGGCGTTGAAGCTGCCGATCAGATCGATATCCACCACCACCTTGAAACCGTTCGGGCTCAACTCCTCGGCCGGCGCCAAGAAGTTGCCGGCGGCACCGCACACCAGCGTATGAATCGGCCCCAGGGCGTCCGCCGTGCCGGCGAAGGCCGCCGCCAGGGCCTCGTAGTCGCGCACATCGGCGACCGCCGTGAACACCTCGGCGCCCAGCGCCTCCAGTTTTTTCTGAGCGCCGTCCAGGCGCGCCTGGGTCCGACCACAGATCGCGAGCTTGGCGCCGACGGCGGCGAAGTTCTTGGCGATGCCGAGATTGATGCCGCTGCCGCCGCCGGTGACGAACACCGTTTTGCCGGCGAAGAGCTGGGGGGAGAAGGTCTCGGTGATCTTCATCATGTTTCTCGTCGTTTGATGATCTGGCGGAGAGGAAGCCAGGTCCCGAAAAAGGGCGGCGATGGCGCGACGTTATCACCCCCCGGGTGGCCTCTTGCCCAAGATTCTGCTCGCGGCCAGGGGTGTCGAGGTGCTGCGGGAATGAACCCACAACGGCGGGACGTTATCACCCGTGGCCGCCGCCCTATGATGTCCTTCCCAACCGATGCTGATTCTCGACGAGAGCGGATTCTACTGTCCCGAGGGGGACTTCCACATCGACCCCTGGCGGCCGGTGCCGCGGGCGCTGGTCACCCACTCCCACGCCGACCACGCGCACTGGGGCTGCGGTGCATACCTGGCCGCCGAGGCCGGGGAACGGGTGCTGCGCCGGCGGATGGGCGACGAGGCGGTGATCGAAACGGTGCCCTGGGGCGAGAGCTTGTCCCTGGGGCCGGTGAGGGTCTCGTTCCATCCGGCCGGTCACATCCTCGGTTCGGCGCAGATCCGCCTGGATCGCGGCGGCGAGGTGTGGGTGGTCTCCGGCGACTACAAGACCGAGCCGGATGCCACCTGCGCACCCTTCGAACTGGTGCCCTGCAACACCTTCGTCACCGAGTCCACCTTTGGCCTGCCGATTTTCCGCTGGGCGCCGCAGGCGGAGGTTTTCGACCAGGTCAACGGCTGGTGGCGGAAGAACGCCGAGGCCGGGCGGGCGAGTCTGCTCTTCGGCTACGCCCTCGGCAAGGCCCAGCGGCTGCTGGCGGGGGTCGATCCGTCGATCGGCCCCATCTTCACCCATGGGGCGGTGGAGAACTTGACCGGCGACTACCGTGACTCCGGCGTTGCCTTGCCGGACACGACCCTGGTGTCCGCCGCGCCGGACAGTACCGATTGGGCTGGATCTCTAGTCGTCGCTCCGCCCTCCGCCAACGGCACTCCCTGGATGCGCCGCTTCGGAGAGGTCTCCACCGGCTTCGCCTCCGGCTGGATGCGGATCCGCGGCACCCGCCGTCGGCGGGCGATGGACCGCGGCTTCGTGCTCTCCGACCACGTCGACTGGCCGGCGCTGGTCGAGGTGCTGGAGGCGACCGGCGCCGAGCGGGTGTGGGTGACCCACGGCTACCGCGAGGCGGTGGTGCGCTGGCTGCGGGAGCGGGGGATCGAGGCGATGGCCGTCGCCTCGCGCTTCGAAGGCGAACTCGACGAGGCGGAATCGACGGAATCGAAATCCGAGACAGCGCCCGGCGGGGAGGCCTCGTGAAGGCCTTCACGGACCTCTTCGCGCGGCTCGACGAGACCACCCGCACCAACGAGAAGATCGCCGCCCTGGCGGACTACTTCCGCTCGGCCCCGGCGCGCGACGCGGCCTGGGCGGTGCATTTCCTCTCCGGCAACCGGCCGAAGAGGCTGGTCAAGACACGCCTCCTGCGGGAGTGGGTGAGCGCCGAAACGGGCACGCCGGAGTGGCTGCTGGAGGAGTGCTACGAAGCGGTGGGGGACCTGGCCGAGACCCTCGCCCTGCTGCTGCCGGCAGCGGAGCGCCCGAGCGACTGCCCTCTCCACCGGTGGGTGGAAGAGCGCCTGCTGCCGCTGGCCGGCCTCGGCGACGAGGCCCAGCGCGAGCGCATGGTCGCCGCCTGGCGGCAACTCGGCGAGCAGCAGATCTTCGTCTGGCACAAGCTGATCACCGGGGCGTTCCGGGTGGGCGTTTCTCGGCGGCTGGTGGTGCGCGGTCTGTCGCAGGCGAGCGGCGTCGATGACGCTACCCTCTCTCACCGGTTGATGGGTTCCTGGCAGCCCACCGCCGAGGCTTACCGTGCCTTGCTGTCGCCGGACACGCGGGACGCGGAGGTGTCGCGCCCTTACCCCTTCTGCCTGGCCCATCCCCTCGAAGCGGCGGTGGACGAACTGGCGCTGTCCCTCGGTCCGGTGGACGACTGGATCGCCGAGTGGAAATGGGACGGCATCCGCTCCCAGGTGATCCGCCGCCAGGGCTTGACCTTCATCTGGTCGCGCGGCGAGGAGCCCATCGCCGAACGCTTCCCGGAACTCGAAGTGGCCGCCTCGGGGCTGCCGGACGGCACTGTGCTCGACGGCGAGATTCTGCCCTGGGGTGACGACGGGGTGATGCCCTTCGCTCAGCTCCAGCGGCGCATCGGCCGCAAGAAGCTCGGTCCGAAGATACTCTCCGAGGTGCCGGTGGTGCTGGTCGCCTACGACCTGCTCGAAGAGGGCGGCGAGGACCTGCGCGCCTTGCCCTTCGCCGAGCGCCGTCGCCGCCTGAAAGCGTTGATCGCTGACCGCGGCGGCGAGGTGCTGCGGCTGTCGGCGACGGTCGAGTCGGCGTCCTGGGAGGAGCTGGCGGCGCGCCGGGAGACCGCACGCCGGGAGCGCGCCGAAGGGCTGATGCTCAAACGCCGCGAGTCGTCCTACAGGGTAGGCCGCAAGAAGGGCGACTGGTGGAAGTGGAAGGTCGACCCCTACACCGTCGACGCGGTGATGATCTACGCCCAACGCGGCCATGGTCGCCGCGCGTCCCAATACACGGACTACACCTTCGGCGTGTGGGACGGCGACGCTCTGGTGCCCTTCGCCAAGGCCTACTCCGGCCTGACCGACGCCGAGATCCGCAAGGTCGATCGCTTCGTTCGGCGCAATACCCTGGAGCGCTTCGGTCCGGTGCGCTCGGTCAAGGCGGAGCTGGTGTTCGAGCTGGCCTTCGAGGGCATTCGCGCCTCCAGCCGCCACAAGTCCGGGGTGGCGGTGCGTTTTCCCCGCATGGCCCGCTGGCGGACGGACAAACAGCCCGCCGACGCCGACACCCTGGAGACCGTCAAGGCGCTGCTGCCGGCATCCGAAGGCGGCGAAGGGCCGTGACTCCCCGACAGCAAGTGGAAGGTTGGCTGGCGGAGCGCGGCTGGCGGGCGCGGCCCTTCCAGAAGCGAGTGTGGACCGCCTGGAGGCGCGGCCGGAGCGGCCTGGTGCACTCGGCCACCGGCAGCGGTAAGACCTACGCCCTGTGGCTGGCGGAGGTGATGGCCGGCCTGGCGGAGCGCGACGCCGGTAAGGCCAAGGGCACGGCGAAGCGCTCCGCCCCTCTCCGGCTGCTGTGGATCACCCCCATGCGCGCCCTGGCGGAAGACACCGTCGGCGCGCTGCGGGCGCCGGTGGCGGACCTCGAGCTGCCCTGGCGCATCGAGAGCCGTACCGGCGATACCTCCCCGGCGGTGCGGGCGCGGCAGCAGCGGCGGCTGCCGACGGTGCTGGTGACCACCCCCGAGAGCCTTTGCCTTCAGCTCACCCGGTCCAAGCTCGACGCGCGTCTTGCGGACCTCTCGGCGGTGGTGGTGGACGAGTGGCACGAACTCCTCGGCAACAAGCGCGGCGTACAGGTGGAACTGGCCCTGGCGCGGCTCCGCACCCTGCGCCCGGATCTCAAGGTGTGGGGCCTGTCGGCCACCCTCGGCAACCTGGAGGAAGCGGCGGTGGCCCTGGCCGGGCCGGAGGCGCTGTCGATCCACGGCGACGAGAAGAAGCGCATCACCATCGACGCCCTGATCCCGCCGGAGATGGAGCGCTTTCCGTGGGCCGGCCACCTCGGGCTGCGGCTGCTGCCGCAGGTGGTGGCGGCGGTGGACGAGGCCGAAAGCGCGCTGGTCTTCACCAACACCCGCTCCCAGGCGGAGCGCTGGTACCAGGCGATCCTCGAAGCGCGGCCGGACTGGGCGGGCGCGCTGGCGCTGCACCACGGCTCCCTCGACCGCTCGGTGCGGGAGTGGGTGGAAAACGGCTTGCGGCAGGGCACGCTCCGCTGCGTGGTGGCGACTTCGACCCTCGATCTCGGGGTGGACTTCTCGCCGGTGGACCGGGTGCTCCAAATCGGCAGCCCGAAGGGCGTCGCCCGGCTCCTCCAGCGGGCCGGCCGCAGCGGCCACTCACCGGGCCGCGAAAGCCGGGTGACCTGCGTACCCACTCACGCCCTGGAACTGCTGGAGATCGCCGCCGTGCGCGACGCGGCCAGGGCGCAGGAGATTGAAGAGCGCCGGCCGCCGGTGCTGCCCCTGGACGTGTTGGCGCAGCATCTGGTGACCCTCGGCCTCGGCGAAGGCTTCGATCCGGACCAGGTGCTCGCCGAGGCGCGGAGCAGTCGCGCCTTCGCCGAGTTGAGCGACGCCGAGTGGCAATGGACCCTCGACTTTGTCACCCGCGGCGGCTCGGCCTTGAAGGCCTACCCGGAGTTCTCGAAGCTGGTGGAGAGGGACGGCCGGCTAGCGATCCGCGACGGCGCCCTGGCCCGCCGCCACCGCCTGTCCATCGGCACCATCGTCGGCGATTCCTCGATCGAAGTGCGCTTCCGCGGCGGTCGGAGGCTGGGTACGGTGGAGGAGTCCTTCATCGCCCGACTGCGGCCGGGGGATCGCTTCCAGTTCGCAGGCCGGACCCTGGAGCTACACTCTCTGCGCGACCTCACCGCTTGGGTGCGGGTGGCTGAGAGCAAGGTCCACGCGGTGCCCCGCTGGGCCGGCGGGCGCATGCCTCTGTCGACCTCCCTGTCGCGGGCGGTGCGCCGCCGCCTGACGGAGGCCCGCGAGGGGCGCCTTGCCGGACTGGAGATGAAGGCGCTGCGGCCCCTGCTGGCCCTCCAGGAAGAGATCTCCGCGCTGCCGGCGGCAGGCGAGCTGTTGGTCGAAGAACTGCCGGACCTGCTCAGCCCCTCGGGCCGGAGCCGGCGGGAGGGGCACCACCTCTTCGTCTACCCCTTCGCCGGCCGCTTGGTGCACGAAGGCCTAGCGGCCCTGTGGGCCTACCGGCTGTCGCGCATCGCGCCGAACACCTTCACCTGGGCGGTCAACGACTACGGCATCGATCTGCTGTCGCCGGAGCCGCCGGCCCTCGGCGAGCCGCTGACCGCCGGCTTGCTGTCGCCGGAGGGGCTGGCCGACGACCTGCCCGCCGCCCTCGATGCGTCCGAACTCGCCCGCCGCCAGTTCCGGGAGATCGCGCGGGTCGCCGGTCTGGTGTTCCAGGGCTATCCCGGCAAGGGCAAGACGATGCGCCAGCTCCAGGCGTCGAGCGGGCTGTTTTTCGATGTCTTCGACCGGCACGATCCGGAGAACCTCTTGCTCCAGCAGGCCTATCGCGAGGTGCGCGAGCGCCAGCTCGAAGCCAGTCGGCTGCGGGCCACCCTCGAACGGCTGAACGCCGGAACGGTGGTGCGGGTAGAGTGCGGCCGACCCTCGCCCTTGGCCTTTCCGCTGCTGGTGGATCGCATGCGCGAGACCACCTCCGGCGAGGGGCTGGTGGACCGTATTCGGCGCATGCGCCTGCGCTACGAGCGAGCGGCAACGCGCAATGGCTGAAGCCTTGAACGTGCCACCGGCCGGCGCCCTTGCCCTTGAAGTGGCGGGTGAATCCATGTGCGCGCTGCCGGAACGGGCTCTCTACTGGCCCTCGCGGGCGATGCTGTTGGTGGCGGATCCCCACTGGGGCAAGGCAGCGGCGTTCCGGGCCGGCGGATTGGCGGTGCCGGAGGCTGGCACGTCGGCGGACCTCGAACGCCTCGGTCGTGCCCTCGCCGCTACCGGAGCCGAGCGGCTGGTGTTCCTCGGCGACTTCTGGCACGCCCGCGCCGGACGCTCCAGCGAAGTGCTGGATGCCCTCCGCCGCTGGCGGGAACGGCACTGCGAGTTGACCGTCGAATTGGTGCGCGGCAACCACGATCGCCATGCCGGCGATCCACCCGAGGAGTTCTCGATTCGTAGCGTGGAGGCGCCCTTCGACGAAGCCCCTTTTCGCCTCGCGCACTTCCCGGAGCCGGACCCTTCCGGGTACGTCCTCGCCGGCCACCTCCACCCGGCGGTTCACCTACGCGGTGCCGGCCGCGGCCGGGAGCGCTTGCGCCTGCCGTGCTTCCACTTCGGTCCGCAGGTCGGCGTGCTGCCCGCCTTCGGCAGCTTTACCGGCCACGCCACGGTGCGCCCGGCGGCAGGGGATCGGGTGCTGGTGGTGGCGGACGAGCGGGTGATCGAGATCTCTTGAGACCCAACGGTGGATCGGGTCTGTGAGAGGATCGAAAGAGCACCGGCGGCGGTGCGGAAATGAGGCTTCACTACCCCCGAAAACGACCCCGACGTGACGGCGCGGGGCAAAGGATATTCCCCATGAGCAACACCCGAATCGAGAAGGACAGCCTCGGCGAGGTCGAGGTTCCGGCGGACGGCTACTACGGCGCGCAGACCGAGCGGGCGCGGCAGAACTTTCCGGTGAGCGGGTTACGCTTCCCGCGCCGCTTCATCGCCGCCATGGGGCGGATCAAGGGCGAGGCGGCGAAGGTCAACGCCGACCTCGGGCTGATTCCCGGGGATGTCAAGGACGCCATCGTCCAAGCTGCCCGCGAGGTGGTCGAAGGGAAGCACGATCGCCAGTTCCCGCTGGACATCTTCCAGACCGGCTCCGGCACCTCCACCAACATGAACACCAACGAGGTGATCTCCAACCGCGCCATCGAGCTGATGGGCGGCGAGCTGGGGTCGAAAAGCCCCGTGCACCCGAACGACCACGTCAACGCCAGCCAGTCGAGCAACGACACCATCCCCACAGCCATCCACCTGTCCGCCTACGGCGCCCTGGTGGAGGATCTGGAGCCGGCCCTGGAGACCCTCGCCGGATCGCTGGAGAAGAAGGCGTCGGAGTTCGACGACGTGGTCAAGATCGGCCGCACCCACCTGCAGGACGCGGTGCCGGTGCGCCTCGGCCAGGAGTTCGGCAGCTACGCTCAGCAGATCCGCTACGGCCTCGACCGGCTGGCGGCGGCCAAGCCGCGCCTCGCCGAACTGGCTCTGGGGGGTACCGCCGTCGGCACCGGCTTGAACGCTCCGCCGGAGTTCGCCGACCGGGTGATCGCCGCCATCTCCGCGGATACCGGCCATCCCTTCGTGCCGGCTCCCAACCGCTTCGAGGCGATGGCCGCCAAGGACGCCGCCGTCGAAACCTCCGGCGCCCTGAAGACCCTTGCCGTCTCCCTCACCAAAATCGCCAACGACCTGCGCTGGCTCGGCTCCGGCCCGCGCTGCGGCATCGGCGAGATCGAGATCCCCAGTCTGCAGCCAGGGAGCTCCATCATGCCCGGCAAGGTCAATCCGGTGATCTCCGAATCGCTGCTGATGGTTTCGGCGCAGGTGATCGGCAACGACACCACCATCGCTTTGGCAGGCATGAGCGGCATCTTCGAACTGAACGTGATGATGCCGGTGATTGCCTACAACCTGCTCCAGTCCATCGAGATCCTTGCCAACGGCTCCCGGCTGATGGCCGAGCGCTGCGTCGACGGCATCACCGCCCGCCGCGAGCGCGCCGCCGAGCTGGTGGAAAAATCCCTGGCGATGGTCACCTCCCTGGCCCCCCGAATCGGCTACGACCAGGCCGCCGAAATCGCCAAGGAATCCTGGAAAACCGGCCGCACCGTGCGCGAGCTGATGCAGGAAAAGAAGCTCCTTTCGGACGACGAGCTGGAAAAGGCGCTCGATGCCTACGACATGACGGATGGGGGACTGCAGTAGATACGCAGCGAACTGCTATTCCGCGGCGATCACCTCAACAGTTGAAGGCCACGGGTATTCGAGTGCGACAGCCTGGGGGTCCAGAACACCAGCCAACGCGGAGAGTGTTGCTTCGCGGCGCCAGGCCAGAATCTCGATCGGGCCGGCTGGAATACTGGTTGCTTGCCAGATTCCTCTCTGATTTGCTCCGCCGCGGGACTCGGTGAGCCAGGCGAGCGTAGATCCAGCAAGCCAATGCTCCGCGATCTTGAGTTTGACCATCGCGAGGGCCACCGGATCTCCGGCCGGGTCAAGGACCTGGATCTTTAGTGGACTGGCCCTCGATGGCAGTGACCACTCGATTTCATCCGATCCTCCGGTCCAGGACTTGAGCAGAAAACCGGCGGTCGGGTGGCGGACAAGCAGGAGAGCAGTATCCACTGAGTGCGGTACTTCGAGCTCTCCTTGGTGATCTGCTTGCCCCTCCCATAGCGGTTGTTTTTGGTTGAGATCGCTCAAGGCCAACAGCCGTGCTCCTGAGGCTGGGAGGCCGGAAGGCAGTAACAATCGGAGTCTTGCTGTCTTTCCTTCGGGCTGAAGAGTTAGTTCGAGTTCCTGCTCGTCCTCGGCATCGGGAATCGCTTCCCGTACCGGCGAGCTGGGTAAGTACTGCTCAGCGCGTGCCGTCAGTTCAACAGTCCCAGGCCGCAACGGCTGCAGCTCGGCGATTCCTTCCTCGTCGGTAGTCGTGGATTGAGAGACTCTCCTTTCGGGCCCCTCTTTTCCTCCATCGAGAAACCGGTTGGATGCGTACACTGTCGCATCCGGGATCCCTACACCGGTCGTCTCATCGATGACTCTGACCTTGTACGTGGCACCGGGCAGATGAAAGTCAAGGGTATCGATCTGGTCGAGCGGCTGCATTACCAAATCCACGAATGGAGGACCGCTGTGATCCTTGAGTTGAATCATCACTGCCCGGTAGAAGGAATCTGGGAAGAGGAACGCCTCGTATTCGCCCTGGGTATCGGAATCGACAACGAGTCTTCGATCAGGATGGCCGCTTCGAAAGGAGATTGTGGCCTCGTGTCCTTCGGATCCTCGGTAGACGGTGCCGCGCAAAGTATGAGGGCGGGGCCGAAACTCGACTAGCTGGTTCTTTCCGTCGGATAGATCAACCCGCTCTCTAAACTGCCAGGGATCCACTTCCAGGACGACCTCCACCGGCGACCGAGGAAGCCGGTCGAACCGGTGATGCGCGGCCGTTGGGGGAAGTTCCACGCGCTCCAACACTTCGCGACCTGGATAAGTCGTCACTGCCACCGTCAGTGAGCTTTCTCGCAAAGGAGGCGCCAGGTCGAGGCTCAGATCAAGGCTCGGCAGTGGCTGTAGAGTCGCTCGGATGTCTTCGACATGACCCGGTCGTAGTTGAACGTCCTGGGGTTCGAGGAATACCGAGGGTGAGTGAACATCGACTCGCGCTTGAAGAGCCTCCAGCTCGTACCAAACTGCATACACTCGCCGCGATGCCGGTACCACCAAATCGGGTGTTGTCGGCTCTTCCCCGGGGAGGGTGGCAGTGATCACTAAGTCATGGTCTTCATGGCTGAGTATGAAATTGGGGCGCTCGAGTACGGCGATAAGAGTGCTGGTGCCCGGGGCGGGCGGTTCAGGGGTAATGCGGGAGAGCTTGCCTGATTCGATCAGGACTTCCTGGAGGGTTCGATACTCGCGCCGATCTTCGTCATAGAGACCGGCAAGCACCGCCCCGGCCGGCATCAGTGTGCCTTCGTGGAGATCCTGGCCGGTGACTCGACGGGAAAGTTCGAACTTGGGCGCCGTACCGCGATTGTGGCTCTCCGTATGGAGCAAGCTCAGGTAGCCCTTCTCCGGGGCCTGAGCTTCTGGATCCAAGGCTACTTTTCCTGCCGGGACGACGATGATTCCCAGGGATCTTCCACGCTTGCGGAAGGGAGTGTCGCTGAATCCCAGGACGACAGGGAACGGGCTGATCGTCCAGTTGCCTTCGACCCAAGCCTTGTACTTGCCAGGCGGGGCTTGAAACCAGGTAGATGCAGGAAATGTCAGGAGCTTGGAGACATCGGCTCTAGGCACCATCTGTACAACATATCCCTGCGGGTCGATCGGGTCCTGATTCTCTTCTAAGGGAGCCGTGTAGTGACCCCCTCAAGTCAAGCCACCGACTGTAGTTGTTGCGCCCGGTGTTCGACCGGGCTGAGGTAGCGCAGGGCCTGGTGAGGCCGCTGGTGGTTGTACCAGCGGATCCACCGAGTGATGGCGCTGCGTGCTTCG